>NZ_AUIW01000010.1 GCF_000423905.1 Thermus antranikianii DSM 12462
AGAACGGAAACTAAAGGGGTTCTCGGAGGTGAAGGAGGTGCTGGAGAAGATGCTTCAGGAGCGGTATGCCCCCCGTACACAGACTCTTACACATAACTCTTGACACGACCCTCCACCCCCGGCTCTAAGGAGGGTGGCTTAAAACACTTTAAAAGGCCTCGGGTTTTCGCCTTGTTTATTTGTACTTGACAAACGGTAGTTTTGTGAAAGAATGGGAGAATTTAAGTCTTCCCCAAAATAGCCTTCTTCAGCCACCCCCCAAGCCGCTTCCACCAGGGCCCAAACCGGGCCTCGTACGAGCGGGCCGCCTCCTCGGGGCCAAGGTCCGCCCCCAGTTCCTGGGCCAGGAAGTAGCGGTGGTCCATCACCCATAGGTAGAGGTCGGCCTCGGTGCGGCCAGGGAAATCCTTCAACAAACCCAGCCTTTGGATGGCCTCCACCGTGGGCCGGTAAAGGTTTCGGTACCAATCCACCACCCCCTCCTCCCAGGGAATCTCCCTGTCCTCCTCCAAACCCTTGAAGTACCGCCGGGTAGCGATGTGGTCCAGAAGAAGGTCGTAGCGTCCCAAGGTGGTAAAGCGGATCTCGGAGAACTCCTCTGGAGGGATGAGCTCCTTCAAGCGGGTTCTTTCCAGGAAATGGGCGTACTCGGCCTTGAGGATCAGGTCTTTCAAGGTATCCCCGGGTTGCAAGGCCACCGGCACCTCGAGGGCGATCACGTAAGCATCGATGAATTTCTGGCCCGTAGCCTTGGCCAAGGCCACCCGGTGGTTGCCGTCCTTGACGAAGTAGGCCTCCCCCACCTGGTACACCTCGATAGGGGGAAACTCGACCCCTGAAAGCTGGAGAGCCCTGAGGCGCTTCCAGCGCTCCAGGGTATGGGGGGTTCGCGGAAGGAAGTGGCGGTGGAAATCCTCGTAGCGGTCCACCGAACCCACCACCCTGTCCACCTCGATGGATCTAAGCCCAAGGTGATGCTCCCCCCTGGGTCGTAAGGCCAAGACTTCATGGAAGGGAAGGAGGGTATCGGGCTCCCCCTTAAACCGGTGAACCAGCTCCAGGAGTCTAGCCCGCCACTCCAAGCGCTCTGCCTCGCACTCCGCCTGCCAGGATTCCCTCGGTGTGGATCGGTCCATGGTTATGGAAGCGCTCCCACCCCCTCACTCAGGTTAACCCCTCTCGATCAAGAGAAGGTAAGAAACACCCGCAAGTCCAGGTGCGGCTTGCCATGAACCCACCCCCCGGGGTTAGATAAGGCCATGAGTTTATCCCTGCGCGCCCGCGTGGAAAGCGAGCTGGAAAGGTTAAAGCAGGAGGGGCTGTACATCCGCCCCAAGGTCCTCGAGGCTCCCCAGGAACCCGTAACCCGGGTGGAGGGACGGGAAGTGGTGAACCTGGCCTCCAACAACTACCTTGGTTTCGCCAACCACCCCTACCTGAAGGAGAAAGCCCGCCAGTACCTGGAACGGTGGGGGGCAGGAAGCGGGGCCGTGCGCACCATCGCCGGCACCTTCACCTACCACCTGGAGCTGGAAGAAGCCCTGGCCCGCTTCAAGGGCACGGAAAGCGCCTTGGTCCTGCAGTCGGGTTTCACCGCCAACCAGGGGGTGCTGGGAGCCCTGCTCCAGGAGGGGGACCTGGTCTTCTCCGACGAGCTGAACCACGCCAGCATCATCGACGGCCTCCGCCTCACCAAGGCCACCCGTTTGGTCTACCGCCACGCCGACGTGGCCCACCTGGAGGAACTCCTGAAGGCCCACGACACCGAAGGCCTCAAACTCATCGTCACCGACGGGGTCTTCTCCATGGACGGGGACATCGCTCCCTTGGACCGCATCGTGCCCCTGGCCAAGAAGTACGGGGCGGTGGTCTACGTGGACGATGCTCACGGAAGCGGCGTCCTGGGGGAAAAGGGCAAGGGCACGGTGCACCACTTTGGCTTCCACCAGGACCCCGACGTGATCCAGGTGGCCACCCTCTCCAAGGCCTGGGCAGTGGTGGGGGGATATGCCGCCGGGGCGTTAGAGCTCAAGGACCTCCTCATCAACAAGGCTCGGCCCTTCCTCTTCTCCACCAGCCACCCCCCGGCGGTGGTGGGGGCTTTGCTCGGGGCTTTAGAGCTCATCGAGAAGGAGCCCGAGCGGGTGGAAAGGCTTTGGGAAAACACCCGCTACTTCAAGAGGGAGCTTGCCCGTATGGGCTACGACACCCTAGGAAGCCAGACCCCCATCACCCCGGTACTCTTCGGGGAGGCCCCCTTGGCCTTTGAGGCGAGCCGCCTCCTCCTGGAAGAAGGGGTCTTCGCTGTGGGCATTGGCTTTCCCACGGTGCCCAGGGGGAAAGCCCGGATCCGCAACATCGTCACCGCCGCCCACACCCAGGAGATGCTGGACAAGGCCCTCGAGGCCTACGAGAAAGTCGGCCGTAAGCTTGGGGTGATCCGCTAGGCCGCTTCCCGAAGGACCCACCTGGTGGCTTCCTTGCCCCCCCGTACCCTGGGCCGCATCCTCACCCCTCCCTCCTTGGTGGGCTTCATGGTCTCCCTGGCGGAGGCCCCCAAGGGGGGAAGGATCCTGGAGCCCGCCGCGGCCCATGCCCCCTTCCTCCGGGCCTTCCGAGAGGCGCACGGCACCGGCTACCGCTTCTATGCGGTGGAGGTGGACCCCCTGGCCTTGGACCCGCCCCCCTGGGCGGAAGGCCATGTGGCGGACTTCCTCCTCTGGGAGCCCCACGAGACCTTCCACCTCATCCTGGGAAACCCGCCCTACGGGGCCCTGGGGGCGGGAGCCCGGCTCCCAGCAGAAAAGCGGGGGCTCTACCGCAAGCGCTTCACCACCTGGCACGGCCGCTACAACCTCTACGGGGCCTTCCTGGAGAAGGGGGTGAGGCTCTTAGCCCCTAAGGGGATGCTGGTCTATGTGGTCCCCGCGGGGTGGATGGTCCTTTCGGAGTTCCGTAAGCTCAGGGCCTTCCTGGCCCGGGAGGGGGAGACGGAGGTCTACTACCTGGGCCGGGCCTTCCCCGGGGTCAAGGTGGTGGCCGCGGTGGTCCGCTTCCGTAAGGGGGGAAGGGGACTAAGGCTTTACGACGCCGAGGGCCCATGGTTCCATAGCCCCGTCCTCCTTCTGGAAGACCCCGCCTGGCAGGGGGAGATGATCCGCTTCCCCGACCCCAAGGCCCTGGAGATGGAGAGGAGAGGGGTGCCCCTGGGGGCGCTTTTCCACCTCCACTTCGCCGCCAGGAGCCCGGAGATCCGGGCCCACCCCCTCACCCGCACCGCCCCGGGCCCCGGACTGGTGCCCATCCTCACGGGAAGGAACCTGAAGCCGGGGGAGATCGACTACGAGACCCCCCACTCCGGCCTCTACTTCCCCAAGGAGGCCGCGGGGCTCCTCAAGCCCTTCTACGCCACCCCTCACCTGGTGGTGGGGAACACCCGCCACTACCGGGTGGTGGCCGCCTGGGATAAGAGGGCTTATCCCTGGCGGGAGGAGTTCCACCTTTTGCCCAGGGCAGGGGTGAAGGTGGACCCAGAAGGCCTGGTGTCTTACCTGAATAGCCCAGAGGTCCAGGCTTACTACCGGGGGCTTTACCGGGAGGTGGTGCCCCACCTCACCCGGGAGATGCTCTTGCGGATTCCGGTGCCCAGGGATTTGGCCTTGAACCAGGTCCCCTTTGCCGCTAGCGCCCGGTGAAGTAAACGCGAAGGACAAGCCCCACGGCAAAGAGAAGGCCCAAGGCCACAAAGAGCTCTGGGCGCTTGGGAGGGTCCTTCAGGCCTTTGTAGAACCACCCTCCCGGCTCGAGGCCCCCCAGGTAGTGAAGCCCCGCCGCCAAAAGGAGACCGTAAAGGAGGTGCAGGCCATCCTTGGGCCTGAGGCCCGCCAGGAAAAGGGCAAACCCCAGGGCCACCTGCAGGATGGCCACCCAGGCCACCCCCCGCAAGGCCCGAAAGAAGCCCCCAGGCAGGGGCCGAAAAAAGCCCTGCAAGCCCACCAAGGCCAAGGCGGGCACCGCCAGGAGGAGCAAAGCCCCCAAGGAGGCATGCAGGAAAAGCAAAACCGGCATAGGGCCATGATAAGACACCCTCGCGGTTCATTTGGGGCAGGGGCCCCAAAGCGGAGGGCATCCCGGGCATTATTGGTAATAATACCAATCTCCTCCCCGGGAACACGCGCCCTCTTGGCCCATCCTTAAGGGAAAAGTGCCGCATTCCTTCCTGTGTTATACTAAGGGGGTGAGTTACGACGCTTCCGCCATTAAGGTACTCAAAGGCCTAGAGGGGGTACGCCACCGCCCCGCCATGTACATCGGGGGCACGGGGGTGGAGGGGTACCACCACCTCTTCAAGGAAATCCTGGACAACGCCGTGGACGAGGCCCTGGCGGGCTACGCCACAGAGATCGTCACCACCCTCAACCCCGATGGCTCCCTCACCGTGGAGGACAACGGCCGGGGCATCCCCGTGGACCTGATGCCCGAGGAGGGCAAGCCCGCGGTGGAGGTGATCTACACCACCCTGCACTCCGGGGGCAAGTTTGACAGCAGCGCCTACAAGGTCTCAGGGGGCCTCCACGGGGTAGGGGCCAGCGTGGTGAACGCCCTTTCCGAGTGGACGGTGGTGGAGGTGTTCCGGGAAGGAAAGCACCACCGGATCGCCTTCAGCCGGGGCGAGGTCACCGAACCCCTTGCCGTGGTGGGGCCCGCTCCCAAGGGCAAGACCGGCACCCGGGTCACCTTCAAGCCCGATCCCCTCATCTTCGGGAACCAGGCCTTTGACCCCAGCAAGATCAGGGCCCGCCTGCGGGAGGTAAGCTACCTGGTGGCGGGGCTCAAGCTGGTCTTCAAGGACCTCATCCACGGGCGGGAGGACGTCTACCTGGACAAAGGCGGGGTGGCCTCCTTCGCCAAGGCCCTGGCGGAAGAGGAGGAGCTTCTTTACGAAAAGCCCTTCCTCCTCAAGGGGCAGGAGGGGGAGGTGGAGGTGGAGGTGGGCCTCATCCACACCAAGGGGTACAACGCCGAGATCCTCACCTACGCCAACATGATCCCCACCCGGGACGGCGGTACCCACCTCACCGCCTTTAAGAGCGCCTACAGCCGGGCCCTGAACCAGTACGCCAAGAAGGCGGGCCTAAACAAGGAAAAAGGCCCCCAGCCCACCGGGGATGACCTTCTGGAGGGGCTTTATGCCGTGGTGAGCGTAAAGCTACCCCAACCCCAGTTTGAGGGCCAGACCAAGGGGAAGCTTTTAAACCCCGAGGCGGGGAGCGCCGTAAGCCAGGTAGTCTACGAGAAGTTTTTGGAGATCCTCGAGGAGAACCCCCGCATCGCCAAGACCATCTACGAGAAGGCCCTGCGGGCCGCCCAAGCCCGGGAGGCCGCCCGGAAGGCCCGGGAGCTGGTGCGCCGGCAAAACCCCCTGGAGTCCGACGACCTTCCCGGCAAGCTGGCCGACTGCCAAACGGAAAACCCGGAGGAAGCGGAGCTTTTCATCGTGGAGGGGGACTCGGCCGGGGGAAGCGCCAAGCAGGGCCGCGACCGGCGCTTCCAGGCCATCCTGCCCCTTAGGGGCAAGATCCTCAACGTGGAAAAGGCGGGGCTTTCCAAGGCCCTGAAAAACGCCGAGGTGCGGGCCATGGTGGCGGCCATCGGGGTGGGGATCGGGGGTACGGGCGACGAAGCCCACTTTGACCTCGAGGGCCTCCGCTACCACAAGATCATCATCATGACCGACGCCGACGTGGACGGAAGCCACATCCGCACCCTCCTCCTCACCTTCTTCTACCGCTACATGCGGCCCCTGATCGAAAGGGGGCACGTGTTCATCGCCCAGCCGCCCCTTTACCGCCTGCAGGTGGGGAAAAAGGTGGAGTACCTCTACTCCGACGAGGAGCTTGCCGCCCGCCTGAAGGAGCTGGAGGGGAAAAGCTTTGAGGTGCAGCGCTTTAAGGGTCTCGGGGAGATGAACCCCGAGCAGCTTTGGGAAACCACCATGAACCCGGAGAAGCGGGTTTTGAAGAAGGTGGAGCTCCAGGACGCCCTCGAGGCCAGCGAGCTCTTTGAGAAGCTCATGGGACAGGACGTAGCCCCCAGGAGGGAGTTCATCGAGGAGCATGCCCGCTACGCGGAGCTGGACATCTGACGACCTCCTGAGGGAAGAATCCCTGGCCCCTTAGCCAAGACCCATCCGGCCCATGCCCTACCCGCCCGACCACCCTGGGGATTGGCTGGAGGAGGCCACGGCCCTCCTCCTTCAGGAAGGCCGCCTTCTGCTGAAGGCCTACCCTGGGGCCGGAAAGAGCACCCTCTTCCCTCTCCGGCTCTTAAAGGCCTTGCCGGGTAGGATCCTCCTCTTTGAACCCCGGCGGGTGGCGGCCCGGGCTGTGGCGGCCAGGCTTGCGGAAAACCTGGGGGAGCCCCTAGGGAAAACCGTAGGCTACCGGGTGCGGCTGGAGGGGAAGGAAAGCCAGGAAACCCGCCTTTTGGTGATGACGGAGGGCCTGCTCCTCCGTTATCTCCTGGAAAGCCCCCACCTTCCTGGGGTTTCGGCGGTACTCCTGGACGAGGCCCACGAGCGCCATCTGGAGAGCGATCTGGCCCTAGCCCTACTCCTTCGGGTCCAGGCCACCCTAAGGCCCGACCTCAAGATCGCCTTGCTTTCCGCCACCCCCGACGAGGCCTTGGCCGCCCTAGCAGGAAGGGTCCTCGAGGTGGAGGGAGAAAGCCACCCAGTGGAGATCTTTCACCTGGAAAGGCCTTGGGAAGGCCCGCTGGAACCCCTGGCTGCCCGCTATGCCCGCAAGGCCTTTCTGGAAGGAGAAGGGGACGTCCTGGTCTTCCTTCCGGGGAAAGGGGAGATAGAGCGCACGCAAAGGCTTCTTTCGGATCTTCCCGCCTTCCCCCTCCACGGGGGGTTACCCCTCCGGGAACAGGTTGCCCTGCTCCGGCCTGGACCCAGGAAGATCGTCCTGGCCACGGATGTGGCGGAAACCAGCCTCACCCTTCCCCAGGTGCGTGCCGTGGTGGACTCCGGCCTGGCCAAAAAGCCCCGCTTTGACCCCAGAACCGGCCTCACCCGCCTCACCGTGGTACGTATCCCCGAGGAATCCGCCAGGCAACGGGCGGGCCGGGCCGGACGCACCGGACCTGGGCGGGTTTACCGGCTTTACCCCAAAGGCCCCTTTCCCCCCAAAAGGCCGGAGATCCTGGAGGCCGACCTCTCCTGGGCCCTCCTGGTGGCCCTGGCCCTGGGCGAGAAGCTGGAAGACCTCCCCCTACCCACCAAGCCTCCCCGAGGGGCCTTGGAAAGTGCCTGGAACCTCCTGGAACTCCTGGGAGCGGTCCAAGGGCATGGGCTAAGCCCCCTGGGAAAGCGGATCCTCTCCCTCCCCACCCACCCCCGCCTGGCCCGCATGGTGCTGGAAGCGGAAAGGCTGGGCCTTCTCCCCCTGGCCGCCGATCTCTTAGCCCTCCTGGAGGAGCGAAATCCCCTGGAGGGGGAGCCGGACCTGATGCTCCATCTAGAAGGCCTCCTCGAGGCCCGGAGGGAAAGGCGGGGTGCCTTTTGGCCCCACGAGCAGGTTTCCGCCCTCTGGCGGGGACGCTTTGGCGTGCTCTTTCCCGAGAACAAACCCCCCGGCGTAAGCACGATAAAACCCCAGCAGAGCCTTCCGGCTCCGGAAGAAGTGGGCCGGCTCCTCCTGGCCGCCTATCCCGACCGGGTGGCCAAGCGGGTAGCCCCAAAGCGGTACAAGCTCTCCTCCGGGCCCCTTATCCAGCTATCCGGTGACGGCCCCGCCTACCTGGTGGCCCCCTGGGCCGACCTGGGCCCCCAGGGAGGAAGGGTACTTCTTTACGCCCCTCTGGCTGAGGAGGATCTCCTCAAGCGGACCGAACAGGTCCTTTGGACTGGATGGGAGGAAGGAAGGCTCCGGGGCTATCTGGAGCAGCGCTACGGTGCCCTGGTGCTGGAACGGGTGGCGGTGGACCCAGGCCCCCCCACGGCCAAGCTCCTCGAGGAGGCCTTAAACGGCCAGCTACCCCTTCCCGAGGAGGCCCGGCAGGTCCTCCTGCGCCTCTCCTTCCTCCGAGCCCACGGGATAGAGGTGCCCGAACTCTCGGAGCAAGCCTTGCTTCGCGATCTTTCCTGGCTCCTCCCCTGGACCCAGGGGGTGCGGAAGGTGGAAGACCTCCTGGCCCTGCCCTGGAAGGAGATCCTTTTAAGCCTCCTAGGGGAAAAGCGGGAGCTTTTGGAGAGGCTGGCGCCGGAAAGCCTAGCCCTGCCTTCGGGCAAGCGCAGGCGCCTCACCTACCGGGAAGGGGCCCCACCCCTTCTTTCCCTGCGCATCCAGGAAGCCTTTGGCCTTCGGGAAACCCCCAGGGTGCTGGAAGGCCGGGTAGCGGTGGCGGTGGAGCTCCTTTCCCCCGCGGGCCGTCCGGTCCAGGTGACCCAGGACCTAAAAAGCTTCTGGGAAAACCGCTACCCCGAGGTGCGCCGGGAACTCATGCGCCGCTACCCCAAACACGCCTGGCCGGAGACTCCCTGAAACAACCCTCTACCCAAGGTTTCGGGGCTAGGTTTATACTCGGTTTAAGCAAAGGGAGGAAGCCATGGAGCCTTTCCAGGAAGCTTGGGCCCAAGCCTACTGCCGGAAGCTGAACGAAAGCGAGGCCTACAGGAGAGCCGCCGCCACCTGGGAAGGAAGCCTGGCCTTGGCGGTGCGCCCTGACCCCGCCCTGGGGTTCCCCAAGGGAGCGGCCGTAGTCCTGGACCTGTGGCACGGGGCGTGCCGGGGGGTGCAGGTGGTGGAGGGGGAGGCCGAGGCCGACTTCGTGATCGAGGCCGACCTCGCCACCTGGCAGGAGGTGTTGGAGGGCCGCCTCGAGCCCCTCACCGCCTTGATGCGGGGCCTTTTGGAATTGAAGAAGGGGAGCATCGCCGCCCTGGCCCCTTACGCCCAGGCGGCCCAGGAGCTGGTCAAGGTGGCCCGGGAGGTGGCATGAAGGCCCTGGTCTACCGCGGGCCCTTCCAAGTGGCGGTGGAGGAGGTGCCGGAGCCCAAGCTGGAGGCGGAAACCGACGCCATCGTCCAGGTGGAGCTGGCCGCCATCTGTGGCTCGGACCTGCACATCTACCACGGCAAGATCGCCGGGGTGCTGCCGGGCACCGTCTTGGGCCACGAGTTCGTGGGGCGGATTGTGGAAAAGGGCCCCCTGGTGCCCTTCCCCCTGGGGGAAAGGGTGGTGGGGAGCTTCCAGGTGGCCTGCGGGGACTGCCCAGCCTGCCGCAAGGGGCAGTACTTCGCCTGCCTGAAAGGAGGGGTCTTTGGCTTCGGCTTGGCCCTGGGCAATCTCCAGGGAGCCCAGGCGGAAAGGGTCCGGGTTCCCTTCGCCCGGCAAAGCCTTTTTCCCATTGGGGACCTGCCCGCGGAGGAAGCCATCCTGGCGGGGGATATCCTCACCACCGCCTACGGGGGAGTAAGGCCCTTCCTCTCTCCTGGGATGAGCGTGGCGGTGGTGGGCTCGGGGCCCGTGGGCCTCATGGCCCAGACGGTGGCCCACGCTCTGGGAGCCGGACAGGTCTACGCCATAGACCCGGAAGAAACCCGCCTGGAAAAGGCTGCGGCCCTGGGAAGCCTGCCCGTCAACCCCAAGGCGGAAGATCCCGTGGCCCGGGTGCGCAAGGAGACCCAAGGCCTAGGGGCGGATCTGGTGGTGGAAGCGGTGGGCGGGGATGGGGAGGCGTTGAAGCTGGCCCTCCGCCTGGCGGGGCCCGGGGGCATCGTGTCCAGCCTCGGGGTGCCCACCGCCGAGAAGCTGGAATACCCTTGGCTCTCCGCTTTCAGCCGGGGCATCACCCTGAAAAGCGCCTTGGCCAACATCCCCCGCTGGATCGAGGAGGTTCTGGCCCTGCAACGGGCGGGAAGGCTTAAGGGTAGCTGGGTGTTCAGCCATCGCCTGCCCCTCGAGGAGGCCCCTGAGGGCTACCGCCTCTTCCACGAGCGGCAGGCCACCAAGGTGGCCCTGGTGCCCTAAAACAAAACCGCCGCCCGCAGGCGGCTTCTTCCTCTGACTCCTTCATTATACCACGGTTTGCCGGTATGTAAAGGGGTATGCAGAAAAACCCATATCCAAGAGGGCGGAAGACCCGCGGCTACCCCTCCTCACAACCCCAAGGCCAGGGGGTCTAGGGAGCCTTTGGAGTTCCTCTGGAAGGAATCCGTATTAGGGCACAGGCCAGGACAATGTAACCTCGCTCCCGGCCCTCCTCGGAAGCTGGGCTAACCTCGAGGCAAGGCAAAGGAGGTAAAGGCCATGGCCCGGTATCTGGTGGTGGCCCATCGCACGGCCAAAAGCCCCGAGCTGGCCAGAAAGCTGGCCGAGCTTCGGAGCCAAGACCCCGAGGCCCGCTTTGTCCTTCTGGTACCCGCTGTGCCCCCGGCGGGCTGGGTCTATGAGGAAGGCGAGATCCAAAGGCGGGCCAAGGAGGAAGCAGAGGCCGCCAAGGCGGCCCTCGAGGCCCAAGGAATCGCCATAGAGGAGGCCAAGGCCGGGGATGTCTCCCCCATCCTGGCCCTGGAGGAAGAGCTCATGGCCCATCCCGGGGAGTACCAGGCCATCGTCCTGGCCACCCTGCCCCCGGGGCTTTCCCGCTGGCTCCGCCTGGACGTGCACAGCCAGGCGGAGCGCTTCGGCCTGCCCGTGATCCACGTGATCGCCCATTAAGCTCCCGCCTCCTGCGCTTGTTTCTCATCCTGGCCCCGTATACTCGGCCTGGTGCTGGGCCGGTATGTCCTCAAGGAGGTCCTGGTCCCTTACCTGGCGGGGGTCCTGCTTTTCGTGGCCCTCCTCACCTTTGACCTCCTCTCCAGCCTCTCCGGGGTGCTCCTAAGCCGGGGAGCCGGCGTGGAGGCCATCGCCAAGCTCATCCTCTACCGCCTGCCCTGGACCCTGAGCCTGGCCCTTCCCTTGGGCCTGGTCTTCGCCATCTTGGTGAGCCTCGCCCGCCTCATCCGCCAATCGGAGCTGAAGGCGGCCTACGCCGCGGGCGTACCCCCCTGGGCCCTTTTGAAACCCCTGGCGCTTTTGGCCCTTCTGGTGAGCCTCCTCAACCTCCTCAACCTGGCCGAGCTTCGCCCCAGGGCCCTCGAGGCCTACGATCAGCACCTGGCCCGGCTCCTCTACGGGGAAGGAAGCCTAAGCGGGGTGTTGCGCAAGCAGCTTTACGCCGCGGAGGGCCTTGGGGTCTACTACGCGGAGGAGGTGCGGCCCGAGGTGGGGCAAAACCGCCTCTACGGCATCCGGGTGGTGGACGAAAGGGGCCGGATCTACAGCGGCCAGGAAGGGGTATGGGACAAGGAGGGGTGGCACTTCCGGGGGTACGTCCTGGAGGGGGGAAAGCCTAAGCCCTTTGCCGGCACCCTTCCCTTCCCCACCCAGTTCCGCCCCAAGGAAAGCCTGGGCTCCCGCGATCCCTACGACTCCACCACCCTGCGGGAGCTTTGGGAAAGGAGCCGGGTGGAGCCCAGCGCCCGCTTCGCCCTGTACCGCCGGCTCGCGGATGCTCTCGGAGGCTTTCTCCTGGGCCTGGCGGCAGCCGCCTTGGGCCTTTCCTTCCGGGAGGCTGCCTGGGCCTTCCTCAGCATCGTCCTCCTCATCTTCGGCTACTACGTGCTCTGGACCCTGAGCGCCCAGCTCGCCCGCTACGACGTGAACCCTCTCCTGGCCTTCCTCCCCAACGCCTTCTTCGCGGCCTTGGCCCTTTACCTCACCTGGAGGCTTAGATGAAGACCCTGGACCGCTACCTCCTGCGCGAGGTCCTGGCCCACTTCAGCCTGGGGCTTGCGGTCATCGTCCTCCTCTTCCTGGCCGGGGCGGTCTACGAGGTCCTGGCCCCTTTGGTGGCCAAGGGCGCGGATCCCTACACCCTTCTCCTCTACCTCTTCTACCGCACCCCCGAGGCCCTGGTGCGGGGGGCCCCCGTGGCCTACCTCTTCGCCCTGCTCTTCCTCCTCTCCCGCCTGGGCGAGGACTCGGAGCTCAAGGCCCTCCTGGCCCTGGGAATAAGGCGGGAGCGCGTGCTTTTACCCCTTTTGGGCCTCGGGGCTCTCCTGGCCCTTTTGGGCTTCCTTTTGGGGGAAAGCCTGGTGCCCAAAGCCCTGGCCCAGGGGCAGGACCTCCTTCGCAGGCAGGTGCTGGAACGGCCCAGGACCCTTCTCACCCCGGGCACCACCTTCCAGGACGCCAGGGGCAGGGTGGTCTACGTGGGGGAGGTGGCCCGGGACAGGATCGGAAAGCTTAGAATCCTTTCGCAGGAGGAGGTGGTCCTGGCGGAGGAGGGGAGGTTCCAAGGAGGAATCTTGCAGGTGGAAAAGGGCTTGAGGGTCACCTACGAGGGGGATAGGCCCAGGACCCTGACCCGCTTTCAAGAGGGGGAACTGGTCCTCAGGGATCTCACCTTTGAGCCCTGGCAGAACCCGGCCAACCGCATGACCCTAAAGGAGCTCAAGGAGGAGGTGGAAAGGCTTAGGAAAAGCGGGGTGAAGGCGGGCCTCGAGGCCACCACCTACTACCGCCGCTACGCCGAGCCGGCGGCCAGCCTGGTCTTCGCCCTCTTCGCCACGGGACTTGCCTTCTACCTCCTAGGGGGGTCCCGGAGCCTAGGGCTTGTGGGGGTGGCGGTCCTCACCTTCTTCTACTACGCCACCTGGAGCGTGGGGCGGATCATGGGGGAGCAAAACGCCTTGGATCCCATTTTGGCCGCCTGGGGGCCCAACCTGCTTTACGGGATCCTGGGCCTCCTCCTCTTCCTGGGAGGGCGGAGGTGAACCGGCCCTGGCTTGGGGCTACCCGCAAGGTGGCTTCAGGGTTGGCCGCGGTTCTGCTCCTCTTCTCCCTGGCCCTGGCCCAGGAGAAGGTGTTGAGGATCCTGGAGGCGGAAAAGCTGGAGCTAAGGCAGGAAGGAGGGGAGGAGGTCTACGTGCTCACGGGCAACCCCGTGCGCCTGGAGCGGGATGGGGAGGCCATCGAGGCGGGAAGGGCCACCTACTTTCGCACCCGTAAGCTCCTTTTCCTCTCGGAAGGGGTGCGCTACCGGGACCGGGAGGGAAGGCTTGTGGAGGCGGAGGAACTTCAGATCGACCTTTCCGACGAAAGCTTTGACGCCCTCGAGGTGCGCATCGAGGCCAAGGACCTCCTGCTCACCGGTCCCCTTTGCCAGCGGGTGGCAGGGGCCATCCTCCTGGAAAACGGCTACGCCACCCCTTGCGCCTCGTGCGGCCAGGAGGTACCCGACTACGCCTTCCGCGCCCGGGAGATCGTCCTGTACCCAGGGGACCGGGTGGTGGCCCGGGGGGTGGTGGTGCTGGTGCAGGAGAAACCGGTTCTGGAGCTTCCCGTCCTCCTCCTCTTCCTCTCCGAGCGCCGGCCCCGGTTCGAGGTGGGCCAGGACGAAGGGGGCTTTTACCTGAAGGCCGCTTTGCCCTACGTGGCCGACTTCGGCCTGGGATTCACCCTCCTCTCCTACTACCAGGGCCGGGGCTACGGCTTCGGCTTTGACCACTACGGCACCGGGGAGGCCAAGGAGCGCTACTTTTTCCTCCACACTCCCCCGGACACCTTCCAGTACCGGGGGGAGTACGCCCTAAAGCGGCAGGAGTTTTCCCTCAGCGCCGTGGTGGAGCGGGACGATACCCGGGAAAAACTAACCCGCTTCCGCCTCGAGGCCCTCTCCCCCGGCACCCCCACGCCCCGGGACTGGCGCTACACCCTGAGGGTAGAGGGGTTTTGGGACCACGACCCCGCCACCCCACCCCCCCGCACCCTCCAGCGCCTGCCCGAGGTGGAGGCCCAAAGCCCTGTGTTCCGGGAAGGTCCTTTTAGCCTGCAGGCAGGCTTCGTCCTGGGCCGCTACCTGGCGGAGACCAACCCCCTAAACCGCTCCGCCCGGGCCCTTGGACCCTACGCGGAGGCGGGAAGGGCCCTCCTTGCCCACAGCGAAAGCCTTTCCCTCTCCCCTTGGCCCGGGGCCACCTTCCGGGCCGAGAACCGCTTCCGGGGGTTTTACTACACCACGCAAAATCCCGACGGGGAGCGCGAGCGGCAGGTGGACTGGACCACCTCGGCTAGCCTGCGGCAAAGCCTGGGGGGGTTCAGCGTGGAGGTGGGCTATGCCCGAAGCGTCCAGGAGGGGGAAACCCCCTTCCGCTTTGACGCCCTACCCCAGAGGCGAAGCCACCAGGCCACCTTGGCCCTGGGCTTCCAGGAAAGACCCCTTTCCTTAAGCCTAAAGGCGGGCAGGAACCTGGAGGAGGGAAGGTACCTTCCCCTGGAGGCCCAGGTCCTCCTGCAGGACCAAGGCTACAGCCTCACGGTGGGACACAAGCGGGGCCTCGAGGGGGAAGGCCCCTTGGAAACCCGCCTCGAGGCGGGCTTCACCCCCTATCCCTTCTCCCTCAAAGCCAGCCTCCGCTTCGACCACCCGAAGGCCCTTTTTGACCCCCTCCTTCTGCAAGCAGGCTACGCCCTTCCCGGAGGAAGCCTCAACCTCACCCACCGCCACGACCTAAACGGCAAGGGAGCCCTCACCACCGACCTCACCTACGCCCTGCGGGAGGGAGTTACAGCCTACACCCTGCAAGGCCGGCGGGACTGGCAGGCGGACACCCTGGCCCTGCAAGGCCAGGCCATCCTCGGTCCGGAAAGCCTCTCCTTGCGGACCACCCTGGATCCCAAGGCCCTGGGCTACGCCCTGGGCTACCGCTTTGGGGCCGTTCCGGGACCCCTATTGGACCTGGAGCTTTCCGGGCGGTACCAGGAGGGCTTCCGGGCCACCAACCTGCGCCTGGGCTTGACCCAGGCCCTCCCCGAGGTGGGCTTCCGCCTAAACGCCAACCTGCACCTGCCCGAGGTGGAGGATAAGGACATCTACCTCAAGGACGCCACCTTCAGCGGCGGCATGGAGCTTTGGAAGTCCGTGCCCGCGGACGAGGCGGGGGAAGGAGCCATCCCCGGGCTTTCCCTCTCGGGAAGCCTCACCTACACCCGGAGGCCGCAAACCCCCGAGGGCTACGGCCTGGCCTTACGCAACTTCGGACCCACCCTCACCTTCCTGGGCAGGGAGAACACCAAGCTCCACCTGGCGGCCCTTCTCACGCAAAACCTCCCCGGAGAACCCTTAAAACCCCGCTTCATCCTGGTCCTGGACCGGTGTTGCTGGGCCATGCGCTTCACCCTGGACGCCGCCAAGGGGAGCGTGGGCCTGGCCTTCCTCTACGGGGGACAGGCGGCAGGGCTTCTCCTTTCCGAGGAGGGCGTAAAGCTGGGAGGTGGCCGGTGAAAAAGCTTTGGCCCTTACCCTTAGCCCTCTTGGGGCTCATCCTGAGCGCCTGCACGGGAAGCCAGGAGCCTCCCCTGCCCGCCCTGGTGGCCATGGGAGGGGAGGGGGAGGTGCGCTTCTTCCGGGCCCGGGATCTCCAGGGAGGTACGGCAAGCCCCGTGGGCATCTGGAACACCCCAAGCCTTCAGGACCTGGCCCATAGCCAAACCTTCGGGCGGCTCTACCTCCTTTTCCCTGACCGCCTCGAGGCCTACTCCACCCAAGGCTTCACGGAAGACGCCGTCCCCCAGCCTGCCCCCACGCAGGCGGCCTTCCCGAACGACGTGGACTGCACCGGGGGGTACCTGCGGCTTGGGCAAAACCAGCTCCTCGCCCACTGCCCAGAAGCAGGAAAAGCCTTCCTCTGGAGCCTGGACGCCTCAGGGAACCTGGAGCTGGCCGACCTCACGGGCCTTCCCCGGGAGGTGCGCCTGGCCCTTTTTCCCCAAGGGGGGCAGGAGCTTCTGGCCTATATGACCCGGGAGGCCCTGGGCTACCGCCCCCCCCAGAACCCTTCAGGCACCCCCAGCCTGGAAAAGCCCCTGGACCTCCAGGCGAGCCAAGGACCCTACGACCTTCAGCTGGACCGCCTTCCCGGGCGGCTTCTCGGGCTTGCCGCTACCCTAACCGAGGTGAGGCTCTACACCCTGGAAGGGGACTCCCTCACCAGCCGAAAGGTCTTAGGGGACTTCCCCCAATCCAGCCGCCTGGCCCTGGATCCCGTGGGGGGAGGGGTGGTCTATGGGCAAGGATTCCAGGTACTCTTTCCCCGGGAGTCCCCCGTGCAGCGGCAGTTCCACACCTATACGGCCGGGCTCGTGGGCCAGGATGGCTACCTTTACCTGGTCCAGGGGCAAACCCTTGAAGTCCACGACCTGGTGCCCTCCCCCGCCTTCCTGGGCAGGCAAGCTTTGGACTTTAGCCCCACTTCCCTGGCCTTCATCCCGGTAGAATAAGGCATGCTCCAGGGTAAAGCCTTCTTGGTCACGGGGGCGGGGGGCGCCTTGGCCCGGGCGGTGATCCCCGCCCTGCACCGCGCCGGGGCCCGGCTTTTCCTCTCCGACCCCCGGGAGGAACGGATGGCGGAACGGGCCCGGGCCTACGGGGCCAAGACCTTCGTGGCCGACCTCACCCGGCTGGAGGAGGCCGAGGCCTTGGCCCGCTTCGTGGAGCGGGAGGCTCCCCTTTTCGGGGTGGTGCACACCGTGGGCGGGTTCGCCGCCGGGCGCTTTTTGGACTCGGACCCCGGGCTTTACGACTGGCTTCTGGACCTGAACCTGCGCACCACCTTCAACCTCCTCAGGGCCACCCTGCCCTACCTGGAGGCTCGAGGCGAGGGGTTTTTCGCCGCCATCGCCGCCGGCCCCGCCTGGACGGGGGCCGGCCCAGGAAGGGCCCTATACACCATGGCCAAGACCGCCTTGGCCAGCCTCATCCGCTCCCTCCAGGGGGAGGTGCAGGGGGTGCGCTTCCTCCTCGTCTACCCGATGGGTACCCTGGATACCGAGGCCAACCGGAAGGCCATGCCGGAGGCCGACCCCAGCCGCTGGATCGCCCCGGAACTCATCGCCGAGGCCATCCTCCTGGCCGCCTCCGCCAAGGGCGGAAGGCTTCTGGAGCTCCCCATCTACCCCCCCACCTAGCCCCCAGACAGGCCCCCAGGAAGTCCGCCACAAGGTCCCAGCCGAAGGCCTCCCGTCCGGGAACGCGGCTTTGGTGCCACTCGTCCACCACCCCGTAGAGGGCGGCCAAGAGGAGGGCCGGACGGAAATCCCCGAAGGCCACCCCCAGGAGGAAGCCCAAAAGCCCGTAGGCCAGGAAATGGGCACCCTTGTCCCAGGGATGGGGCAGGCCCATCCCGGTGGCGGGCTGGTCCGAAAGCCACCAGAGTAGCCCCATCTCCCCCAGGGCGAGGAGGGCCGGCACCCAGCGGAACCCTGGCCTACGCACCCTCCGTCTCCACCAGCTCCCAAAGCACCCCGAGGCCAAAGCCGGGGTGGAGGAAGGCCACCCGGTGCCCGCCAAAACCCGGCCGGGGGACCTCGTCGATGAGCCTGGCCCCCGCCGCCTTCAGCCGGGCAAGCTCCTCCTCAATCCGGGAGGTGGCAAAGGCCAGGTGATGAAGCCCAGGACCCCGCTTGGCCAGAAAGCGCCCCACCGGTGTATCCGGCCCCAAGGGGGCGAGGAGCTCCAGAAGGGTCTCCCCTTCCCCCCGGAGCAGGGCCACCCGCACCCCCTGGGCGGCCACCTCCCCTTCCGCCACCACGCCAAAGCCCAAAAGCCCGTAACGGGCCTTGGCCTCCTCTAAGTCCTCCACCGCAATGCCCACGTGGTGTAAGCACATGGGAACTATCCTAGCTCCTCCGCCACCCCCTTGGCGGCCAAAAGCCCAGAGAAAAGGCATCCCCCCAAAAAGGTTCCCTCCAGAGCCTTATACCCGTGCATCCCTCCACCGCCAAATCCCGCCACCTCCCCTGCGGCAAAAAGGCCCGGCACGGGCTCCCCTTGGAGGGTAAGGGCCCGCCCCTTGAGGTCGGTTTGAATACCCCCTAGGGTCTTGCGGGTCAGGGTCCAAAGGCGTACCGCCACCAAGGGACCGCCCCTGCCGCCTAAGAAGGGGTGGGGTTTGGCCACGCGGAAGAGCCGATCTCCCAGATAGCGCCGGAATCCCTGGACGGCCAAAAGCTGCGCGTCCTTACAGAAGGGGTTGGAAAGCTCCCGGTCCCTGGCCTTCACCTCCCTTTCCAATCGCACGGGATCCAGGACCCCGGGGGCCAAGGCCTCCATCTTGCGCATCAGCCCGGAAAGGGTTTCATCCACCAAGAAGTCCTTGCCCCGCTGCAAAAAGGCCCTAACCGGACCGGAGGGACCGAAAATCCGGTTTCGCACCACGCCCAGCCAGCTCCTCCCGGTAAGGTCCGGATTCTGCTCCGAACCGGACAGGGCAAACTCTTTGGCCAGGGTCCTGAGATCCAAAATGAACCAGCTCCAATCCAATCCCGTGCTCCGCAGATGGCGCAAGGTTTCTAGCGCATCAAAGCCGGGAAAGCAAGGCGGGGGAAGGCGCCTTCCCGTGGCATCCACCCAAAGAGCCGAGGGACCCGGAAGGATGCGGATCCCGTGGTGGCTCCAAATAGGGGCGTGGTTCTCCACTCCCTCGGGGTAGTGCCACATGCGGTCCAGGTTGACAAGGGCAGCCCCAGCCCGCTCCGCCAGGAAAAGACCCGACCCATCCACGTGGTCCGGGACCCCGGAAAGCATCCTCCTTGGGGGTTCCCCCATGCGCCTGGGCCAGAAGCGGCGCACCAAGTCCAGGTTGGCCCCCATGCCCCCCGTGGTCAAAACCACCGCCTGGGCTAGGAAGCGAAACTCCCCCTTGGGCTTGCGGCTCGAGGGCGCCCCCCGGGGAACGGTGTCCGGCTCCAGGACAGTCCCCATGACCCCCACCACCCGGCCCTTCTCCAGCAGGACCTCCTCCACACGATGGCGGAGAAAAACCTTAAGCAAACCCCTGTCCTGCAATTCCTGAACCCGCCGCAGGAAGGGCTCCAGGAGCCCCGGCCCCGTCCCCCACACGATGTGGAAGCGGGGAACGGAGTTGCCATGGCCAAGGGCAAGGCCCCCTCCGCGCTCCGCCCAGCCCACCACGGGGAAGAAACGGACTCCTAAGGAGGTAAGCCAGGCCCGCTTCTCGCCGGCGGCGAACTCCAGATAGGCCTCGGCGAAACGCCTGCCCCATGCGTCCGTCTCCCTGTCAAACCCCGCCGCCCCGAACCAGTCCTCCCGAGCGAGCTCCAGGGAGTCCCGGATACCCAAACGCCGTTGCTCCGGAGAGTCCACCAGGAAAAGCCCCCCGAAGGACCAGTAGGCTTGACCTCCCAGGTAAGGCTCCTGCTCCAGGAGAAAAACCCGCCTACCGGTCCCCGCGATCTCCGTGGCCGCCACCAGTCCAGCCAGTCCACCCCCTACCACGATGGCGTCGGCTTCCATGGTTTGACTCCCTTTATACCAAGTTCAGGATCCTTTCGGGAAGAGGGCCATGCCCTTTTCCCAGAAATCCTGCCCTCCCCCCAGGGGAAAAGCCCGGGGAAGCTCCCAAAAGGCCAGTTCACCCGGGGCAAACCCTCTGGCCAGCCGGATCCCGCCCGAGGCTCAGAGATCGTACCAAGGAGGCCTTCCCCGGTAAAGCTCCAGCTCCTGGAAAAGCTCCTCCTTACCCGCCTCCTCGAGGCGGATCACCTGAGGCGGGCAGCTTTCCACACAGGCCCCGCATCCCGTGCAAGCCTCCACCTTAAGCCTTAGGACGTACTCCTCCCCCTCCCGCACCCTGTAGACCGCCTCCGTGGGGCAGATGTTGGTGCACACCGGGCAAAGGGTGCATCCCTCCTCCACCCGGATCCTGGGCCAGCGCACCTCGGAAGCCCGCCTGGCCGCCAAAAGGCGCAGGCGAAGCTCCGCCGGCATGCCCTTTTCCTCCTCCGGGACAGGAAGGGGAAGCTCGGGCACCAGGTCGGCGGCGGTGCGCTTGGCGCTACCCAAAAGGGCCTGGAAAAGTTCCCTGCGCCCCACCTTCTCCCCGGGAAGCTCCCCTTGCACGACCTCCACCTCCACGGGGTGGTAGCGCTGGGCCTCTTCCACCATCCTTTCCAGGTGCTCGGGCACCGCAGGCCCCCCGATCCTACAGGAGGCGCAATCCCCCCGGGCCAAGACCACCTTCCCAAAGCGGCTACCCGCCTCCGCCAAAAGCCCCGGGGTCAGGCGGCCCAGGCACAAGACCTCCTCCCCCTTGCCCTCCGCCTTGGAGCAGCGGATCTGCCCCCTGCCCCGGATCAAGGCCTCCTGGATGCCCCCCAAGGGGTACTCCAAGGCCACCCCAGGGCAGACGCCCGTGCAGAGGCCGCACCCGGTGCAGAGCACCTCGTCCAGCTCCACCCGGAAGCTTTCCAGGCGCACCGCCCCCTTGGGACAGGCCTGGTAGCAACGGTCGCACCCCCCCACGCTGTTCTTGTAGAGGAGGCAACGGGCCTCCGTGTAGCGGGGCCTGGGGTCCGTGGCCTTGAGGAAGGCGTTCAGAAGGTTATCCAAGAAGCCCATTCACGCCCTTAGGAGGTCCTGTATGGCCCGCAGGAAGGCCTCAAACTGCCGGAAGTCCATCTGTTGTTGGTTGTCGGAAAGGGCCACCTTGGGGTTGGGGTGGACCTCCACGTGCACCCCATCCGCCCCCACCGCCAAGGCCGCCCGGGCCAGGGGGGCAAGAAGATCCGTGCGCCCGGCGGCGTGGGTCACATCCACCACCACGGGCAGGTGGGTTTCCTGCTTGGCCAAGGCCACGGCGGAGAGGTCCAGGGTGTTCCGCGTCCAGCGCTCAAAGGTGCGGATTCCCCTTTCCGCCAGGATGACCTGCTCGTTGCCCTGGCTCAGGATGTACTCGGCGGCATAGAACCACTCCTCCATGGTGGCGGAAAGCCCCCTCTTGAGAAGGACGGGCTTACCCGAGCGCCCCACCTCCTTGAGGAGGGCGAAGTTCTGCATGTTCCGGGCCCCGATTTGGAGGATGTCCGCGTACTCCGCCACCACCTCCACGTCCCGGGTATCCATGACCTCGGTGACGAAAACCATGCCAAAAGCTTCCGCCGCCTTGCGACCGATCCTTAGCCCCTCCACCCCCAGGCCCTGGAAGCCATAGGGACTGGTCCTGGGCTTGAAGGCCCCGCCCCTTAGGACCTTGACTCCCTTGGCGGAAAGGAAGCGGGCGGTTTCCATCATCTGCTCCTCGGACTCGATGGAGCAGGGGCCGGCGATGAGGAGGGGCTTCTCCCCGAAGACCACCTCCCCCACCCGCACCCGGGTGGGCTCGGGCTTGTGCCTGCGGGAATAGAGGAACTTCTTCTGGTCCTCCCGCTCCTCGAGGTCCAGGCTGGCCTTGAAGATCTCCTTGAAAAGCTTTCGGATGGTTTCCGGAGGAAAGGGACCGGGGTTTTCGGCGGTGAGGTAGGCCAGCATCTCCTCCTCTCGCTTGGGGTCGTAGTGGGGCAGGCCGAGCTCGGTCTGGATGCGGCCGATCTCCTGCACCAGCCTTCCCCGTTCGGAGAGGAGGCGCAGGATTTCCCGGTTAACCCGGTCCACCTCCCTACGCAGGGCCAGGATGCGCTCGTCCATGGGCTATTCTATGGGGCAAAGCCCCTTGGGGTGTCAAGCGGCTTCCTCCCTGGGCCTGGCCCGCTCCGCCACCCTGGCCACCAGCACGGAGATCCAATACAGGACCAACAGAGGACCGGTGACGATGGCCAAGGACACCACGTCCACCGTGGGGGTGATGAGGGCCGCCAGGCTGAGGAGAAGGACCACGGCGACCCGCCAGTTGCGGGCCAGGAAGGCGGAGGAAAGGATCCCCAGGCGGGCCAGCAAGTAGCTCACCACCGGCATCTCAAAGACCAGGCCCATGACCCCCATCATCATGAGGACCTGGCCCATGTAGCGGCCGATGGAGATCTGGGGGGTGATGACCTCACCCAAAAAGCCCAGGAGGAAGGGTATGGCGAAGGGCAAAAAGCCGTAGTAGGCGAAGAGGGCCCCCAAGGCGAAGCTAAACCCAGCCCCCAGCAAGAAGGGCACCGCCAGCCGCTTCTCGTGCTCGTAAAGCCCCGGGGCGATGAAGGCCCAGACCTGGTAGACGATGAAGGGCAGGGCCAACACCAGCCCCCCGAAGGCCGCCACCTTCAAGGAAACCAAGAAGGGCTCGGTGATGTCCAAGACGATGAGGTTCACCTGGATGCGGTTCTGCTGGGCCGCCAGGTCCAAGGGCCGCTTCAGCCACTCCAGAAGCTGGACCCTAAAACTCCAGGCCACCCCCGTACCCACCACCCAGGCCACCAGGGACCAGAGGATACGGGCCCTGAGCTCCTCCAGGTGCTCAACCAGTGGGGCTTCCTTCAAGCCTTACGCTCCTCTTGAAGTTCAGAACCCTCAGGGGCCTTGGAGGGGGCAGCCTCAGAAACCGGCTTGGGCCTCAGCTCCTCCCTAGCCCCTTCGGGGCCCTTATCTTCCCTAGCCAGCCTAGCCCCTTCGGGGCCCTTATCTTCCCGCACGTCCACGCTCTTCTCCAGCTCCTCCCGGATCTCCTGGGCCCCCCGCTTGAACTCCCGGATGCTCTGGCCCAGGGAACGGCCGAGCTCGGGGAGTTTCTTGGGCCCGAAGATGAGGAGGGCCACCACCAGGATCACCAGGATTTCCGGCATGCCCAGGTTCATACCCCCCAGTTTACCACCCGGGCTGAAAGGAAGGTGAAACCCTAGTCCCCCTCCCGCTTGCGCCGGGCGTAGCCCTCGAGGTTCCGCTGCCTCTCCCGCGCTATGGCCAGGGCATCCTCGGGCACATCGTGGGTGATCACGCTCCCCGCCCCCACCATGGCCCCATCCCCCACCCGCACCGGGGCCACCAACACGCTGTTGGAACCGATAAAGGCTCCCTTGCCGATGAAGGTTCTGTGCTTGCGCTTGCCATCGTAGTTGGCGGTGATGACCCCGGCCCCGATGTTGGTGCCCTCCCCCACCTCGGCATCCCCCAAATAGGCCAGGTGCCCCGCCTTGACCCCGGGGTGGAGGAGGCTATTCTTCACTTCCACGAAGTTGCCCACGTGGGCCCCCTCCCTGAGAACGGCCCCGGGGCGTAGCCGGGCGAAGGGCCCGGCGTCGGCTCCCCTACCGATCACCGCCCCCTGGGCCACGGTGTGGGCCAATACCCGGGCCCCCGGTTCCAGGAGGGTGTCCTCGAGGACCGCATAGGGTCCCACCTCCGCCCCCTCGCCGATTCGGGTCTTGCCCTTAAGCACCACCCCTGGCCAGAGGGTCACGTCCGGGGCCAGCTCCACGCTGGCCTCTAGGTAGATGCTCTCGGGAAGGATCATCCGCACTCCCTTTCGCATCCACTCCCGGCGCAAGGCTGAAAGGAGCACTCCCTCCACCCGGGCGAGTTCCTCCCGGGTGTTCACCCCCAAGGCTTCCTCCGCCACCCCTCTCACCGCCACCACCCTCCGCCCCCTGGCCCGGTAGATGGCGATGAGGTCGGGGAGGTAGTACTCCCGGGCGGCGTTTTCGTTTCGCACCTCCTTAAGGGCCTGGAAGAGGAAGCCGTCAAAGGCATAGGCCCCAGCGTTCACCTCCCGGATGGCCTTGACCTCGGGGGAGGCATCCTTCTCCTCCACACTGCCTAAGATCTCCTCCCCCTGGCGCAGGATGCGGCCGTAGCCGGTGGGGTCAGAAAGCTCCACGGTGAGGAGGGCCATCCCCGCTCCCTCCTCCACCCTTTCCAGAAGCTCCCTTAGGGTTTCCGGGCGAAGAAGGGGCGTATCCCCCTGGGTGACCAGGGTGGGGCCAGGAAAGTCCTTTAACAAGGCCTCCGCCTGCAAAAGGGCGTGGGCGGTGCCGAGCTGTTCTTCCTGCACCGCCACCTCCACCGGATAGGCCTTTAGGACCTCCATCACCTGCTTGGCTCCATGCCCCACCACCACCACCAGCCTTTGGGGTTCCAGGGCCAGGGCCGTTTCCACCGCATAGGCCAGCATGGGCTTGCCCAGGAGGGGATGGAGCACCTTGGGCAGGCGGGATTTCATGCGGGTCCCCTGCCCGGCGGCCAGGATCACATGGGCGTGCATAGGGCTATTTTAGGGCGTGGGCTAGGTGTGGTCCTGGACCACCTCGAGGCCCACCCTCCCGAGCTCCCGCACCAGGGCCCGCACCGCCTCCTTCACCCCCTCGGTGATGAGGGGGCTACCGAAGCGGCTAACCCCCGCATAGAGCCCGCGGGCACTCCTCCTCACCTCCAGAAGCAAATCCTGGGTGAGATCTTCTTCCTCCACGTGGGTGAGCACGTAAAACCCTTCCTCCCCCCGGGCCACCTCCAGAAAAACCGCCACCCCCCCGGGGATGGCCACGGGAGCCTTGGCAAGGGTAAGCTCCTTGGGCAATTCCCCCCTCAACAGCGCATGGGCCACCTCGTACCTCCTTATGGGCGGCCAAGGCGTGGGATCCTCGGCCACCTTGGTGAACACCGCATGGAAGAAGGTCCGGCCCGCCTCCTTCCACTTGAGGGCATACTTGGTGCGCAGGTGGGCCTCCGGGGGCTCCTTAACTTCCACCCGGTAAAGCCCGCTCCGTTTCGCCTCCTCCAGGGCGAAGCGGAAGTACGCCTCGTGGTCGGTGGTGAGGAGGAGGTCCCCACCCTCCATGAGCCTAGTGGAAAGCCTGCGGAAAAATCCCTCCTGCAAAAGCCGCTTCCGCTGGTGCCGCTTCTTGGGCCAGGGATCGGGGAAGTTGACGATGACCCGCTTTAGGCTCCCCGGGGGCACCAGGTTCCTCAGGGCAAAGAGGCCTTGCCCGTGGTAAAGGCGCACGTTCGCTATTCCTTCCCGGCGCAAGCGCCGGTAAGCCCTTTGGACGCTGGCCGCCGAGACCTCGGCCCCCAGGATGAGCCATTCCGGATGGGCCTTGGCGAGCTCCGCGGTGAAGCGCCCATCGCCAAAGCCCACCTCGAGGACCAAAGGTCCCTCCCGGCCGAAAAGATCCACCAGCCGTGGAGGCCAAAGGGGAAGAAGAGCGGGCCGCACCAGCACAAGGGGGGATTATACGCTTTTTTCAAATCCTTTTCACAGGGGGGCTCTAGGGTAAAGGCAGGAGGTTGGGTTATGGCCCTGTTCGGAAGCCTCAATGCACTGCCCCTCGAGGAGCTCCTCCAACTTCTCGCCCACAAGGAGGGGGCCCTGGAAATTTGGAACCTGAAGGATATTCCCGCCACCACCGTTTACTTGAAGCCAGGCTACATCCGCTCCATTGACCAGCACGGCAAGCCCCTGGAGGCCCTGGCCGCCAAAGCCACCCTGCAAGCCTTGCTGCAAGCCCGCGAGGGCAGCTTCGAGTTCCTCCCCGGCGCCAAGCCCAAGCACAAGGTGCGCTTGAACTGGCCCGTGGGGAAGGTTCTTCTAAGCACCGTCACCCTCCAGGATGAGCTGGAGCGCTACCGCCCGTACTTCCCCCCTCCCAAGGCCATCTTCAAGGCTTCTGCGGTGGCCAAGAAGCACCTCCCGGAGGAAAGCTTTCTGGCCAAGTCGCTTCCCTACCTGGAAAAGGGGGTGTCCGCAGAAGGCCTCTCCAAGGCCCTCAGCCTGCCCCTGGACCTGGTGCGCTTTCAGCTCTTCCGCCTGGAGCGGAAAGGGCTGGTGCAACGCACAGGGCAAATGGAGAGCAGCCGCCCAGGGCTTCTGGGCCAGCTACTCAGCGGGGTGAGGCTATGAAACACCCCCAGTTCCCCCATGCAAAAAGGGTGTTGCTGGTAGACGACGAACCCATCCAGCGCCTCCTCCTCATGCGGGCCCTGGAGCCTTTAGGTGTGGAGGTCCAGGAGGCGAGAAACGGGCAAGAGGCCTTGGACCTCCTTCGGGATAGCCTCCCCCACGTGGTGCTCACCGACCTGCACATGCCCATCATGGATGGCCTCGAGCTCACCCGCAGGGTAAAGGCCCTGGACCCCTTGCTCCCCGTCATCCTCCTCACCGCCGACGGGGACCGGGAGGTGCGCCTTAAGGGAATTGAGGCCGGGGCCGACGACTTCCTAAAGCTCCCCGTGGACTTGGTGGAGCTCAGGCTTCGGGTCAAGGGCCATCTGGAGCGCCGAAAACTCCAAGAGAAGCTGGAGGACCTGGAAAGGGCCCTTTTTGCCCTGGTGCGGGCGGTGGAGGCCAAGGACGCCTACACCGCCGGTCACGGGGAAAGGGTGGCCCAGTACGCCCTTTGGACCGCGGAGGAGCTCGGGGCGAAGCCCGAGGAGCTCGAGGACCTCCACATGGGAGCGCTTCTTCACGACGTAGGCAAGATCGGTATCCCCGACCACATCCTCCGGGGAGACTATACCCTCACGGAGCCCGAGTGGCGCCTTATCCAGGAGCACCCAGTGAAGGGGGACGAGATCATCCGGCCCCTTCGAGCCTACGCCCGCTTAAAACCCTACGTGCGCTGGCACCACGAGAAGCTGGATGGCTCCGGCTACCCCGACGGCCTAACCCAGATACCCCTCTTGGTGCAGGCGGTGACCGCCGCCGACATCTACGATGCCTTGACCAGCGTGCGCACCTACCGTAAGGTAGCCCGGCCCGAGGAAGCCTTGCAGGCCCTGGAAAACGAGGTGCGCCAAGGACGCCTGGACCGGGAAGTGGTCCGGGCGTTCAAGAGCGCCCTCCTTCGCAACCGGGCCCTGCGAACCGTCTAGAAGCCGTACTCCTCCCAGCGGGAGTCCACCAGGGCCTTGATCCGCGCATCCATAAGGATGCGCTCGGGCCAGGTGCGGGCAAAGCCCTCCTGGGGCAGCTTGCGGGTGCCGTCCAGCACCAAGACGGGGCCCTCCACTCCCTCCAATACCCGGGCATCCCGCTCCGGATCTATGTTGTTGAGCACAGCCCAAAGAAGTTCCTCGGGGGTGAGGAGGGTGTCGTGGTCTGCCAGGAGCATCAAGCGTATACCAGCGCTTTGCGGCGTCTTGAGGAGCCTTTCCGCCAGGGCCAAGGCCTGGCCTGGCCTCTCCTTGCGCAAGGTAATCCCCCAGATGCCCGGCCACTGCCTTTGGGCCAGGGCCTCCGGGTCTTGGGGAAGCTCGGCATGGACCCTAGGGGTGAAGGGCACCTCCCCCCCCTCCTCGGGAAGCTTACGGGTACCATCCACAAGAAGCTTCCCACCGAAGGCGAAGCTCCTTGAGCTATGGTCCAGCACATCCATAGGCCCCCGAAGGAGGAGGGTATCCCGCCCAGGCAGGGCATGCTTGAGGGCTTCCAAAAGGGTTTGAAACCCCGGCCTCACCGGAACATCCCCATCCACGGCCACGATCACCTTGGCGAACATCATCTGCCCAAGCCCCAGCATCCCGTAAGCCACCTTGTAGGCCTGGCCCGGATAGGCCTTGCGCAAGGCCACGTTCACCCAGTTGTGGGCCACCCCTTCCGGGGGCATGTGGTAGTCCACCACCTCGGGGAGGATGAGGCGCAAAGGCGGCAGGAAAAGGCGCTCGGAAGCCTCGATAAGGTAGGCGTCCTCCATGGGAGGTACCCCCACGATGGTGGCGGGGTAGATGGCCCTTTTCCGGTGGGTAATGGCGGTCACGTGGAAGCGGGGATAGAGATCCACGGGGGTGTAGAAGCCCGTGTGGTCCCCAAAGGGACCCTCCTCCACCAGGGGCTCTTCCGGGTCAATGTAGCCCTCCAGCACGAACTCCGCCTCGGCGGGGACAGGAAGGTCCACGGTGACGCCCCGGGTGAGCTCCACGGAAGCTCCCCGCAGGAACCCCGCCAGGTGGAACTCGCTTACCCCTGGAAGAGGGGGTAAAGGGGCGGTGGCGGCGTAGGTGAGGATGGGATCCCCCCCCAGGGCCACGGCCACTTCCAGCTTTTTCCCCAGCTTTCTGGCCTTTTCCAGGTGCTGGCGGCCCACCTTGTGGAGCTGCCAGTGCATGGCCGTGCTCCTTTTGTCCAGAACCTGCATGCGGTACATGCCCACGTTGAGCTCCCCGGTCTCCGGGTCCTTGGTGATCACCAGGGGTAGGGTGAGGAAGGGCCCTCCGTCCAAGGGCCAGCACTTCAGGATGGGAAGGCGGAAGAGGTCCACTGCCTCTCCCTTGAGAATCACCTCCTGCACCGGGGCCCTCCCCACCCATCTGGGGAAAAACCCTCTAAGAAGGGGAAGCTTGGGAAGAAGGCCCATGAGGGCGGAAATCCCCCCCCTTCCCGGCCTCAACTCCAGCAAGCGGGCCACCTTCTCAGAAAGCTCGTCCAGGTCCCTAACCCCCAGGGCGAAGGCAGTGCGCTCCCGGGTGCCAAAGAGGCCTATGGCCACAGGGAAGTCCTTACCCACCACCCTTTCAAAAAGGAGGGCAGGACCCCCCATTTTCACCATGCGGTCGGCAATCTCCGTGATCTCCAGCTCGCTGGAAACGGGCACCCTTATTCGCTTGAGCTCCCCCCGCCTCTCCAGGGCTTGGAGGTAGGCCTCGAGGTTCCTAAACACCCTCAAGCTTACCCAAAGGACCAAGGGAAAGGGGATTTCCCCCTACACTTCCAACACCAGGTGCTCTATCCGGTGGGCCCTCGGAGTCCCGTGGACCAGGATGGCCTCGAGCCTCACCGGGAGATCGTCCCGTCCCAATAGATAACGGGCGCTTTGTAAAAGGCGCCCCACCTTCCTGGGGGTTAAGGCCTCCAAGGGCGTGCCGTAAGCCCCTGAGCTCCTTTGCTTGACCTCCACCAGCACGTAAATCCCGTCCTTTTCCAGAAACAGGTCCACCTCCCCAAAGGGGGTGCGGCGGTTGCGGCCAAGAAGCCGGTAGCCCCGCTCAAGAAGGTAGGCGAGCGCCAGGTCCTCGGCCCAGCCTCCTTTCACACCCTCCTCCCCAATCCAGGGAACCCTCAGGGGGCCCACTCCTGGAAGAGCTCCCCGTCCAGGTAAAGGCGGAAGTGGGCCTCCCCCACCGCTTCGTAGGTACCCGAAACCCTCAGGCCCTCACGGCCTTCCCCCTCGTAAACCAGGTGCTCCCCCCGGTCGTCCACCAGCACCAGGCGCACCTGGCGTCCTTCCACCTCCGGGGGCAGGTTCAGGGCCAGGGTCACGGTACGGGCCTCGGGCTTAGGGGCAGGCAGAGGGCTCAAAGCCCCCACCCGCACCTCTCCCCTTGCCGCCACCCTCAGGCGCACCCCGCTTCCTGGGGGCATGGGGGTGCCGGGGGCGGGCTCCTGGGCCAGCACCGTGCCGGGCGGAGCCCCGGAGGGCACCTCCTCCACCTGGACCTGCAGGCCCATGGCGTTCAGGAGGAAAAGCGCCTCCTTCTGGCTTAAACCCGTGAGCTGGGGAAGGGGCACCGTGGGACCCAGGGAAGCACCCCGGGAAACCAGAAGCCGCACCGGGGCCCCAGGAGGCAGGGGAGTGCCAGGAGGTGGGTCGCTGGCCAGGACCGTGCCCAGGGGCTCGGGGCTTTCCACCTGGGCCACCCCGGCCAGGCGGTAGCCCAGCTCGGAGAGCCTGGCTTCCGCCTCCTCCTGGCGAAGTCCCTTGAGCTCGGGCAGAGGGTTCAGCCGGGCTTGGTTAAGGGTGAGGCGCACGGTGCGCCCCGCCCTAAGGCGGGTTCCCGGTGGAGGCTCCTGGGCCAGCACCACCTCCTTGGGCTTGGCCGGGTCGTTTCCCTCCACCACCTCCAGCCTGAGCCCCGTATCCTTCAAAAGGAGAAAGGCCTCCCGGGCGGTTTTGCCCACCAGGTTCGGCACAGCGTACTCCGGAGGGTTGAAGTAGCGGTAAACCCCTTGGGAAAAAAGCCATAGCCCCAGGAGGGAAAGGAGAAGACCCGGGGCCACCCCCAGTTGCTTCCCAAAGGGAACAGCTTTAAGAAAGCCCGGCCGGAGGCGGGAAGGAGCCCGGGCCAAGGCCCGCCGGGCAGACCCCAAGGGCCAAGGGGACAGGTAAGCCACCCCCTCCTCGGCCATGACCAGATGCTCCGGGCCAAAACCCAAGGGAGCCAGGGCCTCGAGGGCAGGCCGGGGCGGAGCCTTACGGGCCAGGGGACGTTCCGGAAAAAAGGCGTAGTAGCGCCCGGGCTTTGCGGAAACCACCGCCTCCACAAGCCCGAGCTCCTCTAGGCGTTTGATGGCCGCCCGGTACCGGTAAAAGCGCTCCTTGTCCTCGGGGGTGCGCACCTGGAAAAAGAAAACCACCCCGCCCTCCACCCGATAAAGGGTGATCCCCTCCTTCTCCTCGAGGGTCTCCAGCACCGGGTAGCGGTCGTCCAAGATCATGCGCCGCCGATTATACCTTGCCTTCTCTCCTCCGTTCCCGACCCATATACTCTAAAAGGTATGTGGGACGTTCTCGTGGTAGGCGGCGGCCCCTCGGGTCTTTCCGCGGCCCTTTTCCTCGCCAGGGCCGGGCTTAAGGTCCTGGTGCTGGACGGGGGCCATTCCAAGATCGCCCAGGTAAGCCGGGTCCCCAACTACCCTGGCCTGCTGGACGAACCCTCGGGCAAGGAGCTTCTAGAGAGGCTAAAAGAGCACGCCCGCCGCTACGGGGCAGAGATCCAAAGGGGCGTGGTCAAGGGAGTGCGGGACCTGGGAGGGGTCTTTGAAGTGGAAACCGAGGAGGGCGTGGTGGAAGCGGAAAGGCTTCTCCTTTGCACCCACAAAGACCCCACCCTGCCCTCCCTCCTGGGCCTTACCCGCAAGGGAGTCCACATAGAAACCGACGAGGCTGGCCGTACCAGCTATCCCAGGGTCTACGCCGCTGGGGTGGCCCGGGGCAAGGTGCCGGGACACGCCATCGTGAGCGCAGGGGACGGAGCCTACGTGGCCATCCACTTGATCTCCGACCTGCGGGGAGAGCCCTACAAGGACCACGCCACGTGATGCCCTTTTTCGCCATATCGGTAAAAGTCTAAATAGCACGGGCCAGGGATTGGCCGGGCCCCCGCCCCCCACCCTGGCAAAACCAGGGTGGGGCGGCGCTACACTGGCCTACCCGCCATCATGAAGCTGGCCGTCATCCCCCCGTCCACCACCAGAATGGCCCCGGTGATGAAGCTGGCCTTCTCCGAGGCCAGGAAAAGCACTGCCTCCGCCACTTCCTCGGGCTGGCCCAGCCTCCTCAGGGCGTGAAGGTCCTCCCAGTCCCGGCGGGTCCTCTCCGGGTCCTCGGAAAGAGCGATGGCCTCCAGTACCGCCTCCGTGGCAATGGCCCCCGGGGCCACGGCGTTCACCCGGATGCCCAAGGGAGCCAGGTCCAGGGCCAGGGAACGGGTGAGGTTGACCAGCCCTCCCTTGGAGGCGTTGTAAGCGGCGTTTTCCTGCTCGGCGAAAAGCGCCTGGACACTGGCCACGTTCACGATGGCCCCCCCGCCCACCTTGGCCATCTCCCTGGCCGCCAGGGCGGAGAGGTGCATGGGAGCGGTGAGGTTCACCTCCAGAACCCTTCGCCACTCGGGGAGCTTCACGGTCAGGGCCGACCCTGGGGCGCTGATGGCTGCGTTATTGACCAGTACGTCCACCCGCCCCAGGGCATGGGCTGCCTCCTCCACGAAGCGCACCCGGTCCCTTTCCTCGGCCAGGTCCGCCTGCACGAAGAAGCCTCCGATCTCCTCCGCCACCCCCCGCCCCACGGGATGCAGATCGCAAAGGGCCACCAGGGCCCCTTCCCGGGCGAAGGCCCGGGCGATGGCCCGGCCGATACCCCGGGCCGCTCCCGTCACCAGGATTCCCTTTCCCTCAAAAAGCCCCATGGCCTTAGCTTACGAGGCTTGGATCCAAGGCCGCGGCCACCTTTTCCTTGGGCAGGCTTCCCTGGACCACCTCCTTTCCCCCGCCCTTGGCCCCAAGGGCCTTAAGCCTTTCCAAAACCTCCTGCCGGCCGGGGCCCAGGGCGGCGAAGCGACCCTCGGGGGAAAGGAGCAAAAAGGTCTTCTCGCTCCAGGAAAGAAGCCTCTTGGCCAGGTCCCCCAGGACGGGAGCCGGCACCAGGAGCACCCGCTCCTCGAGGGCCCGGGGCAGGAGGGCCTCCACCAAAGCCTCCTTAAGCTCCAGGTTCTCGCCCTTTAGGGCGTACACCTCTTCCTGAAGCCGACGCACCGGTTTTTCCAGCTCCAGGGGGCTGGTGGAGAAGGAAAGGGCCAGGCGGGAAAGCAGGGCGTGCTTGGCATGGTAGTCCTCCAAAGCCTCCCACCCCGCCATGAAGTACACCCGGCTTCCCCCCTTGTACCGCTCCCACTTCAGGACCTTGATGGGGCCCGCCTGGGCACTGGTCCTCAGGTGGGTGCCCCCGCAGGCCGCCAGGTCAAAGTCCCCGATCCGCACCAGGCGCACCTGGCCCTGAACCTTGGGAGGCCGCCTTAAAGGGTAACGGGCAAGCTCCTCCTCAGAAACCCAAAAGGCCTCTATGGGGTAGTCCGCGTACACGGCGAAGTTGGCCAGGGCCTCCGCCTCCTGGAGCTTGGCCTCCTCCACTTCCTCCTCGAGGTCCACGGTGGAAACCGGGCTATCCAGGCTCACGGCGATGGTGTGGTACCCCCCGGCCCTGAGGAGGGCCTGGGAAAGAATGTGCTGGGCGGTGTGGCGCTGCATGTGTCGAAACCGCCGGTTCCAGTCGATCTCTCCCTCCACCTCCGCTCCCTCGGGGATAGGGCCGTCCACACGGTGCACCACATCCCCGAAGGCCTTGGCTTCCTCAAAGACGTAAAGCACCCGCACCTGGCCAAACTCCCCTTTCAGCACGCCCGTGTCCGCAGGTTGCCCCCCGGACTCCGGGTAAAAGAGGGTTTGAGAAAGCACGACATGGTGGCCCTGCTCATCGCTCCAAGCCCGCACCACCCGGGCCTGGAAGCGGGTGGCGTAGCTGTCCTCCTGGTAAAGCCTCATGTCCTTTAGAATAAAGAGGATGGCACCCCTGGACTGGGAGGAATGGGCAAGATGGCACGCGCAAGCCCAGCATACCCTGGCCTCTGGGAAGCGGGACCTGGAGGAAGGGGACTACGACTGGGCCAGCTTTAAGGCCCACCAGGCAGGGGAATACGCCCTTAAGGGCCTGCTACGGGGACTAGGACAGCCCGCCTTTGGTCACGCCCTGATCCGCCTGCTCCAGGCGCTGAAGGAAGCGGGCCATGAGGTCCCCGAAGCCTTGGAAGAAAAGGCGCGCACCTTAGACGCCCATTACATTCCCGCCCGCTATCCCGATGCCTACCCCGAAGGAAGCCCCTACGAGTACTACACGCGGGCCCGGGCTGAGGAGGCCCTAAGGGCAGCCGAGGGCGTTCTGAAATGGGCAGAGGAGGTTTGGCGTGGCCTCGGAAGCCCTTAGGCTGCGAATGGCCGCCTGGGAGGCCCTCCTGGAAGAGGCCCAAGCCTACGCCACAAGGGTGCGGGCAACCCTGGGAGAGGCCCGGGTTTACCTTTATGGCTCGGTAGCCCGGGGTAGCTTCAACCTGGAAAGCGACATAGACCTCCTGGTGGTCTCCCCCCATCTGCCGAAAGACCCCTTAGAGCGCTTCCTCTTCCTCCAAGGCCTCAACCCCGGGCGGGTGGAGGCCAAGGGCCTAACCCCGGAGGAGTTCGCCCAGGCCATGGCCAAGGGGGCCCTGTGGTGGCTGGAAGGAGCCTTGGAGCTATGAGGGGGGAAAGGCTCGACAAGCTCCTCGCCCACCTGGGCCTAGGAAGCCGCAAGGAGGTGGCCCGCCTGGTGCGAAGCGGCCAGGTGCAGGTGGAAGGCCGGGTGATCAGGGACCCAGCCTTTCACGTGCCCCCAGGTGCCCGCCTCGAGGTGGACGGTGAACCCCTTGTCTTGCGGTGCCACCACCACATCCTCCTGCACAAGCCGGCGGGGTACGTGACCAGCCGGAGGGAAGGCCCTTCGGTCTACGCTCTCCTGGAAGGCTTTCCCACCCGGGACCTCTCCCCGGTGGGCCGCCTGGACAAGGACACGGAAGGGCTTCTCCTCTTCACCACCGACGGCGAGCTTCTCCACCGCCTCACCCATCCCCGGCACAAGGTGGAAAAGCGCTACCTGGTCCATCTGGAACGCCCCGCCACAAGGGAGGACCAGGAGGCCTTTAGAGAGGGCCTGGTTCTAGAGGGCACGCGGCTTCTTCCCGCGGAGCTCTCCTGGGACCAAGACCCCACCCGGGTGGAGCTGGTCCTGAGGGAAGGGCGCTTTCACCAGGTAAAGCGCATGTTCCAGGCTCGAGGGAACCGTGTCCTCTACCTGAAGCGGCTCTCCCTGGGCCCCCTCACCCTAGGGGACCTCCCCGTAGGACAGGCCCGCTACCTCTCCCAAGAGGAGGAGGAAGCCCTGTACCGGGTGGTGGGGCTTTTCACAGACCTTTAACAGAACACGTGATAGATTGCCCCCATGCTTCGGCGATTCGCCTGGACGCTGGCCCTGGGCCTTGCCCTGGCCCAGGGTAGCACCACCCCTGATTCCTCCCCTATCACCGCCATCCTGGTCCTGGAAGAGGACGTCATTGAAGATGGTCAGATTCTCAGCTATGTAGGTAGCCAACCCTATCCTGTGGCCACGGAGAAGGAGCTGAGAGTCCTCATCAAAAAGCTGGCCCGTGAACCCAAAAGGCCCCGCTTCATCCTGCAGGATGGGCGCTGGCGGGGGGTGGAGAAAAAAGGGCTCGCCTTTGACGAGGCCGAGGTTCTGGCCGCCTATCGCGAGGCTCTGGCCAACGGGCGCAAAAGCTTCCGCCTGCCCGTGCGCTACCTCCCGCCCAACCCAAGCCTCAAGGACCTCTACGCCCTGGGAATCCGGGAGCACCTGGCCACCGGGGAAACGGACTTCCGGGGTTCCAGCCGGGAGCGTACCCACAACCTGCTCCTTGCCTCCAGCAAGCTGGACGGCCTCTTGATCCCCCCGGGCACCTTCTCCTTCAACCAGGCCCTGGGGCCCATCACCGAGGAAGAAGGATACAAGGAAGCCTTCGTCATCGTGGGGGACCGCACGGAGCAGGGGGTGGGGGGCGGGGTCTGCCAGGTTTCCACCACCTTGTTCCGGGCGTTTTTCCTGGCCGGGCTACCCATAAAGGAGCGCCACGCCCACAGCTACCAGGTGGCCTACTACAAGCCCACGGGCCTGGACGCCGCGGTGATCCAGCCTTACAAGGACCTCAAGGCGGTGAACGACACCCCGGGGCACATCCTGGTGCAGCGCTCCGTGGTGGGCACCCGGCTCCGCTTTCACCTCTTCGGCACCAAGGACCGGGAGGTGCGCTGGGAAGGTCCCTTCATCTCCGACAGAAAGCCTCCCTTACCCCCCCGGGAGATCCCGGACCCCTCCTTGTCCCCTGGCGTGCGCAAACAGGTGGACTTCGCCGCCGAGGGGGCCAGGGTGGAGGTAAGGCGCACCGTGCGCTACCGGGACGGCCGGGTGCGGGAGAGCAAGGTGGTGAGCGTGTACAGGCCCTGGGGTGCCGTGTACCTGGTGGGGCCTACCCCACCTCCAGAAGCACCGCCCGCTCCACCGGCACAAGGCGGTGGGGCTCCGTAACCCGGGCGGCCTCCCCCCTTTTCAGGTGCAGGTACTGGCCTTGGGGCAGGTCAATGACCAGTTCCCCCTCCAGAACCAGGTAAAAGGCCCTATCCTGGCGTTCTTCTTCCCCCACCAGGGTATAACCCCGCACCGGCACGCCGGGCACCTCCACCTTCCCCTCCCGGGCCAGGCGCAGGAGATGAAGCTTGAAGCTTTCCATCAGGTAACCGCCTCCTTCCTGGCGCGGCCCTTCTTCATGCGTAGCTTGAAGATGGCCCGCTGGGCCAGCTTGGCCGCTTCCGGGGAAAGGACTTCCCCAAGGGCCAAGGCCTCCGCCGCCTGGCGCTCTTCCGGGGTGAGTTCCCCAAGGAAGGGTTTCAGCTCCTCCCAGTCCTTGGGGGGTTTGGGTGGGGAAGGTTCCTGAACCTTCGCCTTGGCCTTCGCCCCAGTGCGGCTTTCTCCCGCCCTAGCGGCCTTGCGGCGGGAGGACCTCCTGCCCCTGGAAGCCGAATCCCCTGACGGGGAGGCAGCCCGGCTGGAAGCTTTGGGAGGAGGAATCAGCTTGGGGTCATGAACCGGGCAGGCAGGGTTCATGCAGGCTCCTTCCCCCTTCTTCACCAAGGGCCAGCCGCAGGAAGGGCAGGTCTGGTCCAAGAGGGGGTAGAAGGATAGGAAATCGCAGGCGTTGTTCTCGCACTTGTAGTAGGGCTTACCCCGGCGGCTTCGCTTCTCGAGGACCTGGCTTCCGCACTTGGGGCAAGTATGCCCCGTGGGCTCGCCATCGTCCCGGGTGTAATCGCACTCGGGGTAGCCGGAGCAGGCGATGAAGCTGCCATACCGGCCCTCCTTGCGCACCAGGGGTCTTCCGCACTTGGGGCAAGCCTCCCCGATGGGCTCGGCCTCCTTTTTCCTCTCCAAAGGCTCGGTGTAGGTGCACTCCGGGTAGCCCGTGCACCCCAGAAACTGGCCGAAGCGGCTTACCTTTAGCTCCAAAGGCCTCCCGCACCGGGGACAGGTCTTCTTGGGCACCTGGGAAAGTTCCCCCAGAAAGGGCTCGTAGAACTCCCAAACCACCTTGGGCCAGGGGGCTTTCCCTTCCTCCACCTGGTCCAGGCGATCCTCCATGCGGGCGGTGAACTCGTAGGCCACCACCTGAGGGAAGCGCTCCTTAAGGTAGTGGGTCACCTGACGACCCAGGGGGGTGGGCAGCAGGGTACGCCCCTTGCGCACCACATACCCCCGCTTTTCCAGGGTTTCCAGGGTGGGGGCGTAGGTGGAGGGACGCCCGATGCCGAGCTCCTCCATGGTCTTCACCAAGGTGGCGTCCGTGTACCGGGGCGGGGGCTCGGTAAAGTGTTGCTGGGTCTTGACCTCCAAAAGCTCCGCCCCTGTGCCCTCCGCCACCAGGGGCAAGGGGGGTTCCGCCTCCGCCTCTTGCCCCTCATTTACCGCTTGCGCCACCCCCCCTTCATCCCCCCGCCCCCAGGCCTTCAGGTACCCCTCAAACTTAAGCACCGAGCCCGAGGCGCGGAAGGTGAAACGGGGCTTCTCCCCCTCATCTTTGAGAAGCACCACCGTCTGGTCGTAGAGGGCATCCCGCATCTGGCTGGCGACAAAGCGCCGCCAAATGAGGTCGTAAAGGCGATACTCCTCGTCGGAAAGGTACTTCCTCACGCTATCGGGAGTGCGCCGCACGTCGGTGGGGCGGATGGCCTCGTGGGCGTCCTGCACCCCCTCCTTGCGGTTCCGGTAAACCCTGGGGCCTTCCGGCAGGTACTCGAGGCCAAAGATCCTTTGAATGACCTCCCGGGCCGCTTGCAAGGCCTCCGGGGAAACCCGCACCGAGTCGGTGCGCATGTAGGTGATGAGGCCCACCGTCCCTTCGGGAAGATCCACGCCCTCGTAGAGGCGCTGGGCGATGCGCATGGTGCGGCTTGCCGTGTAGCCTAGACGGCTGCTGGCCGCCTGCTGCAAGGTGGAGGTGGTGAAAGGAGGCGGGGGAGATTTGCGGCGCTCCTTGGTCTCCACCTGGACCACGCGGTAGGACCGGCCCTTGACCTCCTCGGCCAAGGCCTGGGCCTGGGCCTCGTTCGCCAGGTGGAGCTTCCCCTCCTTCTCCCCCTGGCCGGCCCATAGCCGCTTGCCCTCCACCTCATAGAGGCTTGCGGGAAGGGTTCGGTCCTGGCCCAGGGTGAAAACCCCCTCCAAGGTCCAGTACTCCTCCGGGCGGAAGGCCTCGATCTCCTCCTCCCGCTCCACCACCAGCCGTAGGGCCACGCTCTGGACCCTTCCCGCGGAGAGGGCCCGCTTGCGGAACTCCAGGGAAAGGAGAGGAGAGAGGTTATAGCCCACCAGACGATCCAGGACCCTCCGGGCCTGCTGGGCATCCACCAGGTTCTGGTCTATGGGCCTAGGGTTTTGCACCGCCTGCCGCACCACCCTGGGCGTGATCTCGTGGAACTCCACCCTTAGAGGCTCCCTGGGATCGCGGCCCAGAAGCCTCGCCACATGCCAGCCGATGGCCTCCCCCTCCCGGTCAGGGTCGGTGGCGATGAGAAGGCGCTTGCCCTCAGCAGCCCGCTTCAACGCCTCCACCACGGGCTTCTTGTCCTTTTTTATCTCGTAGGTGGGGGCGAAGTCCCGCTCCACATCCACCCCGAGCTCTCGTTCCGGCAGGTCGGCCACGTGCCCCAAACTCGCCCGCACCTCATAGCCGGGCCCCAACATCTTCTGGATGCTCCTGGCCTTGGCGGGGGATTCCACCACCACCAGGGTGGAAATCCCTCCCTCCCGGGGAGTCCCGGCCCGGTCGGCATCCAGGCTGGCCGATGACGCAGGGCTCGCGCGCTGGGTATCTTTCAAGCCTTTCTCTCGTCCTTTGGTCGCCTTTCGCGCCCCCTCGGGCCGGCTCTTGCTCGGCATCGCCCCCTATTTAGGAGCCTCATCCCCCCACTTGTCAAGGCCGCTAGGCCCCAAACAACCAGGAAAACCTAGGGCAACGCCTTCCTAGCCAGAACCCTTAGGCCCCAGGTCGATGCCCGGATAAACCCTGGGCAGAAGCCTCCTCTCCCACGCCGCTTTCAAAAGCTCCTCCCGGAAGTCGGGGTGGGCCACCTCAATGAGGGCCAGGGCCCTCTCCCTTAGGGAGCGGCCGAAGAGTTCGGCGATGCCCCACTCGGTGACCACGTAGTGCACATCGGCCCGGGTGGTGACCACCCCGGCCCCTGGCTTCAGGTAGGGAACGATACGGCTTTGCCCCTTGGCGGTGGAGGGCAGGGCGATGATGGGCTTGCCCCCCTCGCTCCTCGCCGCCCCACGGATGAAGTCCAGCTGACCGCCGAAGCCCGAGTAGATGCGGGTGCCGATGGAGTCCGCCACCACCTGGCCGGTAAGGTCCACCTCGATGGCGGAGTTGATGGCCACCATCTTGCGGTTCTGGGCCACCACAAAGGGATCGTTCACGTAGTCCGCGGGGTGGAGTTCAAAGAGGGGGTTGTCGTGGACGAAGCGGTAGAGCCGTTCCGAGCCCAGGACAAAGGTGCCGACCACCTTGCCAGGGTGAAGGGTCTTCCTGGCCCCTGTGATGAGGCCCTTTTCAAAGGCCTCCAGAACCCCGTCGGAGATCATCTCCGTGTGGATGCCTAAGTCCCGCCTGCCCTCGAGGCTGGCCAGCACGGCATCGGGAATGGCCCCGATGCCCATCTGCAAGGTGGCCCCATCCTCAATGAGGCTCGCCACGTGCTCCCCGATCCTCCGCTCCACCTCGCCAAAGCCCTCCCGCTTCAGCTCGGGCAGGGGCCAGTCCAGCTCCACGATGGCGGTGAAGCGGGAGACGTGGACGAAGGTATCCCCCAGGGTTCTCGGCATCCTGGGGTTCACCATGGCGATCACGATGGGGGCCGCCTCGAGGGCCGCCTTGGTGGCGATCACCTCCACCCCCAGGGAGCAGAAGCCGTGCTCGTCGGGCGGGGAAACCTGGACGATGGCGGCATCCAGGGGAAGGATGCGCCTTTTGAAAAGCCAGGGCACCTGGTGGAGCATGATGGGCACGTAGTCGGCCCGGCCCTGGTTCACCGCCTCCCGGTCGGTGGGCCCCACGAAGAGGGAGCGGCGCCGGAAGTGCCCCTCCATCTCCGGGGAGGCAAAGGGATCCTCCCCCATCTGCAAGAGGTGGACGAGTTCCACGTTCTCCAGCTCCTCCTTGCGGGCGGCCAGGGCCTTCAGGATGGGGGTAGGGGTGGCGGCGTTTCCGGAAACGAAGACCCGCATCCCGGATCGGATGAGGGTGACGGCATCCTCGGGGGAAGTCAGCTTCTTGCGGTAGCTCATTCCAGGTGGCCTCCTTTCTGGCCCAGGAGGAGGTAAGCCCCTTGCCGGAGCTCGGGAACCCCCAAGGGATCCTCCTCCACCTCTAGGAGAAAGGGCAAAAGGGTGGCGGTGAGGGCGTGGCTGCTGGTACGGGGCACCAGGGCGGGAACGTTGGGGAGGCAGAAGTGGGTGATGCCCATCTCCTGGTACACCCCCACCCGGCTGGTTTCCGCAATTCCCCCCTGGTCGATGGCGAAATCCAGGAGCACGGCCCCCGGGCGCATGCGGGAAAGCAGGGCCCGGCTTAGGAGGAGGGGGGCCCTCTCCCCAGGCACCGCCACCGCTCCCACCAGGACGTCGGCAAAGGCGGCGTACCGCTCCAGCCGGCTTTGGGTGATGAGGGCGGTAACCGCCCCCTTGGCCTCCTTGGAGGCTTCCTCCAGGGCGGAAAGCTCCTTGTCCAGGAGGTAGACCGAGGCCCCCATTCCCAAAAAGGCGCGGGCCGCCGCCCTTCCCAAAACCCCCGCCCCCAGGATGACCACATCCGCAGGGGGAATCCCCGGCAGCCCGGAAAGAAGCACCCCGGGACCAAAGGGGGCCTCCAGAAGCCTCCCGGCGATCTGGGGGGCCAGGCGGCCTGCGATCTCGCTCATGGCCTTGAGCACGGGGCGCCTCCCCCCGGCTCCGATGAGTTCGTAGCCGATGGCGGTCAAACCCTTTTCCGCCATGGCCTCCACCAGGGAGGATTCCGCCACCGCCAGGTGCATGAAGGCCATGATGGTGGCTCCGGGTCGGAGCAGGGCGATCTCCTCGAGGGTGGGCCTTCCCACCTTCAAGACCACCTCCCCACGGCCAAAGGCTTCCTCCCGGCTCACCAACCGGGCCCCGGCCTCCTCGTAGGCCCCATCGGGGAAGCCCGCCCGTTCTCCCGCCCCCCGCTCCACATAGACCCGGTGGCCCCTCTCCACCAGCTCCCGCACCCCCTGGGGGGTAAGGGCCACCCGTCCCTCCCGCACCTCCCCGAAGGGGGGTTGGGTCTTGACCACGCCTTGCTCCTTGGGTAGGCCAAAGTCCATACCCGCCTCCTCGCCTAGAGCTTAAGGCCCTGCCTCAGGGCGGATGTCCTTTTCCTTCTCATGAAACCCCACCCTAGGCTTTTTTCGTGGATGCCTTCGCCGACTGGCTCTTCGTGGTCCTCTGGGGGGCGGGGGTGCTCCTCACCCTGGTGCCCTTCGTCCCCGCCACCCTCCTGATCCTGGCGGCCGCCCTCCTCCATGAGGCCCTGGTGGGCTTCCGGGAGCTTTCCCTGGGCCTGTGGCTGGCCCTGGGCGTCCTGGCCCTTCTGGCCATGAGCCTGGACAACCTCGCCACCCTCCTGGGGGCCAGAAGGTACGGGGCGGGGCGGGCAGGGCTATGGGGAGCGTTTTTGGGCGGGGTTTTGGGCCTCTTTCTGGGAGTGGTGGGGGTTTTGGTGCTCCCCTTTGTGCTGGCCTGGCTCTTTGAGTACCTTTCGGGGCGGAAACCCGAGGAGGCCCTTCGGGCGGCCTGGGGCACCCTGGTGGGCCTCATGGGGGGCGTGGTGGCCAAGGCGATCGTCCACGTGGCCATGGGGATCCTGGTGATCCGGGCCATCTTCTGATGCCATCCCCACCTGGCCAAACCAGGTTAGGGGCCCCCGGCGGTACTACCCCAGAGCAAGGTATGCTTTCCCCATGGACCTGGTCTTCGTCACCCGCGAGGGGTGCGGCCTTTGCGAGAAGGCGGAAAGGGCCCTCTGGACCCTGGGAATACCCTATGTGCGCCGGGATGTGGACCAAGACCCCGGGCTTTTCCGCCTCTACACCTTCCGGGTACCCGTGCTCCTCCTGGGGGAAGCGGTGCTTTTGGAAGGAGCCTTTGGGGAGAAAGAGCTGCTGGCCCTTGTGGCGCGCTGGCAGGAGTCCAAGGGAGGTGAGGCATGAACCCCACCATGATCCAAATCGGCCCCTTGCGCATCCAGTGGTACGGCTTCCTCCTGACCCTGGCCATCTTCATCGGCTTCGAGCTGGCCAAGCGCAGGCTTAGGGCCTGGGGGTTGGATGCGGAGAAGTTTGAGGTGGTGGCCTTCTTTGCGGTCATCTTCGGGGTGGTGGGGGCCCGGCTGGGCTACGTGCTCACCTCCCCGGGCTACTTCCTGCAAAACCCCATAGAGGTCCTGTACATCTGGCACGGAGGCCTCTCCTTCCACGGGGCCATTCTGGGCGGGGCTTTGGTCTTCTTCTACTTCCATAAGCGAAAGGGCTACCCCCTCTGGCCCTACCTGGACGCCGCCACCCCGGGGGTGGCCTTGGGCATCATCGCCGGCAGGATCGGGAACCTGATGAATGGCTCGGATACCGTGGGGCGCCTCACCTCCTTGCCCATCGGCTTCACCTGGCCGGAGTGGGCCAAGGGCTTCCCGGGAATCTGCCCCGGCATAGAGGACATCTCCCAGGTGTACCGGTGCGCGGAACTTCTCCGGGGCCCCGTGCACCTCACCCAGATCTACGGGGCCCTGGTGGGCCTCATCCTCCTGCCCCTCTCCTACTACTGGCTTCGCAAAAAGCCTTTTTACGGGTACGCCTTCTGGAGCTTCATCCTCTGGTACAGCGTGCTCCGCTCGGTCCTCGAGGAGCCCTTCCGGCTGAACCCCTTGTGGCTTCCCGTGTACCGCAATGACGAGCTGGGCATCGGCCTCTTCACCGCCACCCAGGTGGTGAGCCTGCCCCTCATCCTCCTTTCCTGGTACATGCTGCGGCGCCTGGGCCGGTAAGATAAGCCCATGGTGCTTCCCCCCCGCAAGGACTCGTTGAAGTGGGGCACCTACCCTGAGGACGTCCTGCCCCTTTGGGTGGCGGACATGGACTTCCCCGTGGCCGAGCCCATCCAGAGGGCCATACGGGAAAGGGCCGAGGGCTTTTTGGGCTACCCGCCACGGGATGGGGACCCGGAACTCAAGGCCCTCATCCTGGAACAAACGGGCTTAGAAGGGGAGGTGGCCTTCATGCCCGGGGTGGTGGTGGGGCTCTACGGGGCGGTGGCCGCCTTCACCGCACCCGGGCAGGGGGTCTTGACCCAGGTCCCCGTATACCCCCCGTTTCTGGCCGCCATCCGCCAGCAAAGGCGCACGGTTCTGGCCAACCCCTTACGGGAAACAGAGGAGGGGTACAGGCTGGACCTCGAGGGCCTGGAGCGCCTGGCCTATGCCAGCAGGCTCCTCCTCTTCTGCCACCCGCAAAACCCCACGGGAAGGGTCTACAGCGAGGAGGAGCTTTCCGCCCTGGCCGCCATCGCCCGCAAGCACGACCTCATCGTGGTTTCCGATGAGCTCCACGCCCCTTTGACCTACGAGAAGCCCCACGTGCCCCTGGCCCGCTTCCTCCCCGAGCGCACCCTCACCCTGCTGGGTCCGGGAAAGGCTTATAACCTGGCTGGACTGCCCATAGGGGCGGTGGTGGGGCCTAGGCCCCTGGTGGAGGCCTTCAAGCGCCACCTGCCCCACACCTTCCCCAACGTGTTGGCCATGGCCGCCTGGAAGGCCGCCCTGCTGGAGGCTGGACCCTGGCTTCGGGAAACCCTAGCCCGGCTTAGGGCCAACCGCGACCGGGTGGCGGCCTGGGCCAAGGAGGTGGGCCTCGGGCACTTCGCTCCGGAGGGCACCTACCTGGCCTGGTTCAAAACCCCCATTCCCCAGGCGGCCTCCTTCTTCCTCAAGGAGGCCCGGGTGGCCCTGAACCCCGGGGAAAACTTCGGGGAAGGATACGACCGCTACGTGCGCCTCAACTTCGCCACCTACCCCGAGGTGCTGGAGGAAGCCCTGAAGCGCCTTGCCGAGGCTCTAAAGAAAGTGTAAACCCCCCGGGGAACGTCCCCGGGGGGAAGGAGCTTCCGGGCTTACTGGACCACCTCGATGGGGATCCGCTTGGCCCGGGCCTCGGCCACCTTGGGCAGGGTGAGGCGCAGGATCCCGTGGCGGAACTCCGCCTTGGCCTGGGAGGCATCCACCTCCACGGGGAGGGTGAAGGTGCGCACGAAGGAGCCGTGGGGGATCTCCTGCAGGTAATAGCGGCGCACCTTAACCTCCTCGGCGGGCTTCACCTGGCCCCGTACGGTGAGCTTGCTCCCCTCGAGGCTCACCTCCAGGTCCTCGGGAGCCAGGCCCGGCACCGCCATCTCCAGGACCAAGGCCTCGTCGGTCTCGTAGAGGTCGGCCGGAGCCACGTAGGTGGCCACGGGCCGAACGAAGTCGCCCAGAACTTCCTCAAAGAGCCGGTTGGCCTCCTCCAGCAGGGAGAAAGGACCCCAGGTGCGGAAGGGGGTAATCTCCGCAGGGCGCACATCCCTACGAACCAGGGCCATACCTATCACCTCCTTTTCCACTTATATCACCTGCGCGTATCTTTGTCAAGTACGTTTATGCTTTCACGCCTACCCTTGCGCCCTCTATAATCAAGGGCATGGAGATCCCTCCTGAAGCCGTCTTGGTGGACACCCGGCCCAGGGCTGCCTACGAGGCAGGCCACCTGCCAGGCGCCCGCCACCTGGACCTTTCCGCCCCCAGGCTCCGCCTGCGGGAAGAGGCGGAGCTCAAGGCTCTCGAGGCCGGCCTCACCGACCTGTTCCAGGAACTTGGATTAAGAAGCCCGGTGGTCCTCTACGATGAGGGGCTCACCAGCCGCCTTTGCCGCACGGCCTTCTTCCTGGGCCTTGGGGGGCTAGAGGTGGAGCTTTGGACGGAGGGTTGGGAACCCTACGCCACCGAACGGGAAGAGCCCAAGCCCGAGCGCTCGGACACCATAGCCCGCCTCAGGCGAGACTGGCTCCTCACCGCAGACGAAGCGGCCAGGCACCCCCTTCTTTTGGATGTGCGAAGCCCCGAGGAGCACCAAGGTAAGGTCCATCCCCCCTGCTGCCCTAAGGGAGGACGGATCCCGGGGAGCCGGAATGCTCCCCTGGAGCTCTTCCTGGAGCCGGATAAGGTGCTAAAGCGGCTTGGCCTGGAGCCGGGACAGGAGGTGGGGGTCTACTGCCACTCCGGGGCCCGGAGCGCCGTGGCCTTCTTCGTGCTGAGAAGCCTCGGGGTGCGGGCCAGGAACTACCTGGGCTCCATGCACGAGTGGTTAGGGGAGGGCCTTCCCACCGAGCCATGAGGGTCTATTGCCTGAGCGTGGGCCCTCTCCAGGAAAACACCTACCTGGTGGAGGGGAAGGAGGGGGCGGTGCTCATAGACCCCGGGGACGAGGTGGAAAGGATTCTGGCCCTTTTGGAGTCCACGGGGTTAACGCCCAAGGCCATCCTCCTCACCCACGCCCACTTCGACCACGTGGGAGCGGTGGCCCCCTTGGTGAAGGCCCTGTCCCTGCCGGTCTTCCTCCACCCCTTGGACCTTCCCCTTTATCGGCATGCGGCGGAGGCGGCCCGCATGTGGGGCCTTGCCATCCCCGACCCTCCCCTCCCGGTAGAGCCTCTGGAAGAGGGGCAGGTCCTTTACGGCTTCACCGTCTGGCACCTTCCCGGCCATAGCCCCGGCCATGTGGCCTTCATCCATCCCGGCGAGGCCGGGGAACCCCCCCGGGTCCTTTCCGGGGATCTCCTCTTCAAAGGAAGCATCGGCCGCTACGACCTGCCAGGGGCAAACCGGGAGGACCTTTTCCGCTCCTTAAAGCGCCTCCTCACCCTGCCCCCACAAACGGAGGTCTACCCGGGGCATGGGCCCAGCACTACCCTGGCCCTCGAGGCCAAGACCAACCCCTTCCTCCTAGGGTTAGAATGGGAAACGTGAACGGGGCGGATGCTCCCCACAGGGGACAGCTTGAGGCGCTCAAGGCTCTTTATGACCTGCAGGAAAAGGACCTGGAGATAGACCGATTGCAAAAGGAGGCGGAAACCCTCCCCGAGGACCTGGTTTCCGTGAAGGCCCAGGTGGAGGCCCTGGAAGACCGGCTTGCCGACCTCCTGGAGCGCCAGGCAGAGCTCCGCAAGGAGTACCACCGCCACAGCTTGGACATCGAGGACCTCACCGCCAAGGAAAAACAGGCGGAGGCTGAACAGCGCCAGGCCCAAAGCGCCCGCGAGCAGACCCAGTACGAGAACCGCATCCAGCAGATCAAGGACCGCATCAAAGAGCTCCTGGAGCTTTCCACCCCCATCATGGAGGCCATGGAGAACCTGGAAAACGAGATCCAGGAGGTGGAAGCCCAGCTGGCGGCTTTAAAGCCCCGCCTGGAAGAACTCTTGGAGGCCAACCGGGTAAGGGTGGAGGCCCTAAAAGCCGAGATCGCCGTCAGGCTGGAGGAGCGCTCCCTCATGGCCCAGGCCATCCCTGCCCCTGTCCTGAAGGAGTACGAGGCCATTCGCCGGGCCCGCAAGGGCACCGGTATCGCCCGCATGCACCGCCAGGGCCAGGTCTTCCGTTGCGAAGGGTGCAACGTGGTCCTGCCCACCCACGTGGCGCAAAAAGTGGTACAGGGGCAGCTGGTGCGCTGCCCCTCCTGCGGCCGGCTCCTCTGGAAGGGGGAAGGTTAGGCCAAGCGGGCCTCGAGGGTAATCTCCCTCACTGCCCCCAGGGCCCGGGAAACCGGGCACCCTTCCTTGGCCGCCTGGGCGATTTCCTGGAACTTCTCCGGGGTTATCCCTGGCACCTCCACCTCGGTAACGAGCTCAATCCGCGTGATGGTGGCCTTTCCCTCCACCATCTCCAGGTGCACCCGGGCCTCGGTGGAAACCCGCTTGGGGGGAAACCCCTCCCGTTCCAGCGAGGCCGCCAGGGCCATGGAGAAGCACCCCGCATGGGCAGCGGCGATGAGCTCCTCGGGGTTGGTTCCCGGCCCCTCCTCAAAGCGGGAGGGGAAGGAATAGGGCCCTTCAAAGGTCTGGCTTTGCAGCCGCATCAACCCCTTGCCGCTCCGCAAACCTCCCTCCCATACCGCATTGGCCTTTCTTACCGGCATAGACTTACCTCCAGTGCCAGGATACCCAGAACCTCCGGGAAGGCCCGGTGAGAAAAGGCACTTTCTTCCCCATGCCCCTCTGGTTTGACGAAGGGGGATGAGTGGCGCACACTATAAGCGTGCTCTTCCTCTTTGTGGACGGCCTGGGCCTAGGGGAGGCCTTGCAGGGCCTCTTCCCCCTTCTTTTGGAACTCTCTCCCAAGGCCCTGGACGCCACCTTGGGGGTGGAGGGCCTGCCCCAGTCGGGTACGGGCCAAACCACGCTCCTCACCGGGGTCAACGCCGCTAGGCTCTTAGGCCACCACCAGGGGCCTTTCCCGAGCCCCAGGCTCAGGCCCCTTCTTCGGCAAAGCCTTTACGCCTGGGCCAAAGAGGCCGGCCTCAGGGTCCTGCACGCCAACGCCTACCGCCCGGAATACCTGAAGCGGGCCACGGGGGGAAGGAGGCTTATGCTTTCCGCCTTCGCCCAGGCGGCCCTCCTGGCAGGCTACCCCCTTCTGCCCTTAGGCCACCCCCTGGCACTCCCCCCTGCCTTCTGGGAGGATCCCTACGGGGTGGGGGCCAAAATGGCGGCCTTGACCCGAAGTTTCGACCTGGTGGTCCTGGAGTACTGGGCCCTGGACCTGGCCGCCCACCGCCATCCGGATACCCTTCCCGATCGCTTCCGCGAGCTTTCCCTGTTCCTGAAGGGCTTTCTGGAGGAAGGAGGCACCCTCCTCCTCACCTCCGACCACGGAAACGCCGAGGAGCCCTGGCACCCCAAGCACACCCGAAACCCCGTACCCCTGGTGTATACCGGGGAAACCCCCTTCTGGCCGCAGGATCTCGTGGGGGTGTTCCCCTGGCTGCAAGTGATTATCACTTCTAAACTTACAAAATCCGACCGGAATACTTGACTTTAATCCCCCCTTGGGGTAAAGTCCCCAGGCAGAGGGCGCCCTCGCCCCGGGGAACCCCTGGGGATGCAGGAAGGAGGCGAGATGCAGCTTAGAAGGTTCGCTACCCTGATCGGCCTTGCGGCTTTAGGACTGGCCTTCGCCCAGCAGCAGACCCTAACCATCTACTCCGGGCGGGGGCAGAGCTTGGTGGAACCCTTGGTGAAGCAGTTCCAGACGGAAACGGGTATCCGGGTCCAGGTGCGCTACGGCACCGACGCCCAGATCCTGGCGGCCTTGCAGGAGGAAGGAAGCCGTTCCCCGGCGGATGTCTTCTGGGCCAACACCGCGGGCGCCCTGGGCCAGGCGGCAAGCAAAGGGCTCTTAAGACCTCTGGGGGACACCCTCCTCAGGCAACCCCTGGCCTTCGTGCCCGCCTCCAAGGCCTGGGTGCCGGTGACCCTGCGCCTGAGGGTGCTGGCCTATAACCCCCAGAAGCTTAAGCCGGAAGAGCTTCCCGCGAGCATCCTGGACCTCCCCCGCTTCGCCCAGGAAAAGGACCTGGTGGGCCGGGTGGGCTGGACCCCCACCTACTCCAGCTTCCAGGACATGGTGGCGGGGATGATCGCCCTCTACGGGGAAGGCAGAACCCGGGAGTGGCTTTCCGCCATGAAGGCCCTAAACCCCAAGGGCTACGCCTCCAACCCGGCCATGCTGGACGCCATCCGCGCCGGGGAGATCGACCTCGGCTCCACCAACCATTACTACGTGGTGCGCTTCCGCCGGGCCGGGTACAACCTGGGGCTGCACTACTTTAAGGACGGGGACCCCGGCAACCTGGCCTTGGTCACGGGAGCGGGCATCCTCAAGACCTCCAAGAACCTGGTGGCCGCAAACCGCTTCCTCACCTACCTGCTTTCCCCGAAGGGGCAGCAGTACTTCGCGGGCACGGTGGGGGAATACCCCTTGGTGAAGGGAGTGGTGGCCGATGCCCACCTCCTGCCCCTCGAGGAGGCCCTGGCGAAAAGCCCCAAGCTGGACTTTGAGAAGCTCCCCCTGGACCAGGCCCTAAGGCTCCTAAGGGAACTGGGGATTCTCTAGGACTACCCCCTCCCCCCCGGATCCGGGGGCGAGCGCCAAAGCTGAGGATGACCAGCGCAAGAAGGCTCCACCAACTTCCCGGGCTCCTGCCCTTCCTGGTGCCCGCCCTCCTCACGGGGGGCGGGGTGGCCCTTCCCCTCCTCTACCTAGCCTTAAGGGCCCTGGAGGCCGATCCTGAAACCCTTCGGGATATCCTCCTCCGTCCCAAGAACCTGGAGCTGGTGAAGAACACCCTTTCCCTCCTCTTCGGGGTCCTCCTTTTCACCACCCTCATCGCCCTGCCCCTGGCCTTCCTCACCACCCGCACCGACCTCAAGGGGAAGCGCCTCTTCTCCATCCTCCTCACCCTGCCCCTGGCCATCCCCGGCTACGTGGGGGCCTACGTGATCCTTTCGGCCACGGGGCCCGGGGGAATCCTCCCCCTGCCGCGCCTCGAGGGGTACTGGGGGGCGCTTTTGGTCCTCTCCCTCATCACCTACCCCTACCTCTTTCTGGGTTTGCGGGCTGCTTTTTTGGGGCTGGACCCCAGCTTGGAGGAAGCCGCCCGAACCCTGGGCGTGGGACCCTTAAGAGCCTTTTTCCAAGTGGTCTTTCCCCAGCTCCTCCCCGCCCTCCTTTCGGGTTACCTGGTGGTGGGCCTCCACGTCCTGGGAGACTTCGGCACCGTGAGCCTCCTTCGCTACGAAACCTTCTCCTACGCCATTTACCTTCAGTACAGCGCCGCCTTTGACCGGGTGTACGCCGCCTGGCTGGCCCTTTTCCTCCTCCTCTTTACTGGAGGGCTTCTCCTTTTGGAAGGTACCTTCCTTCGCCGCCTTAGCCTGGCCCGTACGGGAAAGGGCAGCGGGAAAAAGGCTAGGCCCGTGCGCCTGGGCAGGTTCACCCCCTGGGCGTACCTCCTACTCCTCCTCCCCGTCCTCCTGGCCCTGGTCCTCCCCCTCTACGCCCTTTTCCACCTGGCAAGCCGCTTTCCCCGGGAACACCTCACCGGGCTTTGGGAAGCCCTCTCCCACTCCGCCATGGCCGCCATCCCCGCCTCCCTCCTGGCCGTGGGCATGGCCATGCCCATCGCCTACCTGGCGGTGCGCTACCCCTCACCGGCCTCCCGCTTCCTGGAAAGGCTGGGCTATCTGGGCTACACCGTTCCCCCTTTGGCCTTTGCCCTGGCCTGGATCTTCTTCAGCTTGAAAGGCCTCCCCTTCCTCTACGGCACCCTACCCCTCCTCATCCTGGTTTTGGCCTTCCACTTCCTGGCCGAGGGCCTGGGGCCGGTGCGGGGGGCGCTTTACCAGGTGCCAAGGCGCCTCGAGGAAGCAGCGAGGACCCTGGGGGACACCCCGGCGCGGGCCTTCTTCCGCGTCACCTTTCCCCTCCTCTGGCGAGGAGCGGTGGCGGGAGGGGCCTTGGCCTTCATCGGGGCGGTGAAGGAGCTTCCCATCACCCTCCTCCTCGCTCCCATGGGGTACAGCACCCTTTCCACCCAGGTTTTCGGCTACACTCAGGAAGCCATGTTCGCCGAGGCCGCCCCCTTTGCCCTAGCCATCGCCCTCCTCTCGGCGGCCTTTGTGGGGGTGTTGCTTTGGAGCGAGCGCCGCTTCTAATCCTGGAAGGCATCGTCAAGCGCTTCGGGGAGCTCGAGGTGCTTAAGGGAATCGACCTCGAGGTCTACCCCGGGGAGATCCTGGCCCTTTTGGGGCCCTCGGGCTGCGGCAAGACCACCCTCTTGAGGGTAGTGGCCGGGTTGGAAAACCCGGAGGCAGGGCGGATTTTCCTGGAGGGCAAGGAGATCACCTCCCTGCCCCCGGAAAAGCGGGGCATCGGTTTTGTCTTCCAGGACTATGCCCTTTTCCCCCACCTCACCGCCTTGGGCAACGTGGCCTTCGGCCTTAAGGGGAAAGACCGCTACGAGAAAGCCAAGAAGGCCCTGGAGCGGGTGGGCATGACCCTCTTCCAGGACCGCAAGCCCGGGGAGCTTTCCGGAGGGCAGCAGCAGCGCATCGCCCTGGCCCGGGCCCTGGCCCCGGGGCCGAAGCTGGTCCTCTTGGACGAACCCTTTTCCAGCCTGGACGCCAGCCTCAAGGCCAGCACCCGGGAGGAAGTGCGCAAGATCCTCAAGGAAACGGGCACCACCGCCCTCCTGGTCACCCACGACCAGGAGGAGGCCCTCTCCTTCGCTGACCGCCTGGGGGTGATGCGGGGAGGAAGGCTAGAGCAGGTGGGTACCCCCGAGGAGGTCTACCTCAAGCCCAAGACCCCCTTTGTGGCCCAGTTTCTGGGGCGCACCAACCTGCTTCCGGGGGAGGGATTCGGCCGGTATGCGGAGACCTGCCTGGGCCCTGTGCCCCTGGCGGAGCCCGCCCACGGACCCCTTCTCCTCTCCCTGCGCCCCGAGGCCCTAAGGCTTCTTCCCCCCGAAACCCCGGAGGGCGCCCTGGGACAGGTGCTGGCCCGGGAGTTCAAGGGGCACGACCTCACCTACCGGGTGCGCCTCTTCTCCCCGGAGAAGGAGATCCTGGTGCAGGAGGGACCGGAAAGCCCCTTCCGCGTGGGGGACCGGGTGCGGCTCAAGGTGGTGGGAAAGGGCGTGGCCCTCGAGGGGCATTCCTCCAAGGCCCCGGTGGGTGCGGATTAAGCTGGGCCCGTGCGCCGCATCCTGATCCTCACCGAGTACGACGGCACCCATTTCGCTGGGCTTCAGCGCCAGCGACCGGGCCTGCGCACCGTGCAGGGCGAGCTGGAAAGGATTTTGCCGGAAATCGGGGCCCTGCCCAAAGCGGTGGCCGCAGGCCGCACCGACGCTGGGGTGCATGCCCTGGCCATGCCCTTCCACTTTGACCTCTTAAGCAGGATTCCCACGGAAAGGATCCCCGAGGCCCTGAACCGCCTTCTCCCTGAGGACCTGAAGGTGATCGCCGCCAAGGAGGTGGCCCCAGACTTCCATGCCCGCAAGGACGCCCTTTGGCGGGCTTACCTTTACCGCATCCTCCTGAGGCCCCACCCCTCCCCCCTCCTCCGCCACCGGGCCCTTTGGATCCGCCACCCCCTGGACCTCGCCGCCGTGCGGGAAGCCCTCGCCCACCTCCCGGGCCGGCACAGCTTCCTGGGCTTCGCCAAGGAAGAAGTGCGGGCAGGGGAAAGGGAGCTTTACGAGGCCCGCATGGAGGAGGTGGAAGGGGAAGCAGGTAGGGAGCTACGCTTCTACTTCCGGGGCCAAAGCTTTCTGAGGGGCCAGGTGCGGGGGATGGTGGGAACCCTCCTCGAGGTGGGCTTGGGCAAGCGCTCCCCGGATAGCATCCGGCTCATCCTGCAAACCCAGGACCGGAGCCAAGCGGGCCCCTCGGCGCCGCCCCAGGGGTTATATTTCCTCGAGGCCGCCTACCCCCCGGAAAAACTAACCCCTCGGTAGACCGGGGGCCCCACCCTGGCTTTGCCAGGGTGGGGTGGCATCAGAGACGGCTCCTCGGATCCAAAGCATCCCGAAGCCCATCCCCCAGGTAGTTAAAGGCCAAGACGGTGATGAAGATCATGAACCCCGGGGGCAAGGCTAGCCAAGGAGCGGTGAAGATATACTCCTGGGCATTGGTGAGCATGTTGCCCCAGGTGGCCACCGGGGGCTGGATGCCAAAGCCCAGGAAGGAAAGGGCCGCTTCCACCAAAATGGCCCCGCCGATCTGCAGGGTGGCCTGCACGATGAGGGGAGCCAAGGTGTTGGGCACAAGATGCCGGAACATGATCCTGGCATCGCTTGCCCCCAGGGCCTGGGCGGCGGTGGCGTAGTCCTGCTCCCTCAAGGAAAGGATATTCCCCCGCACCAGCCGGGCCGTGCCCAACCAACCGAAAAGCACCAGGATGGTGATGATGATGAAAACGCTGGCCGCATCGCCGAAGAGCTCCTGGGCCCACTGCCCCACCTTTACCCCAGGGTCGCGCAATAAGGCGGAGAGCACCAGAAGAAGGGGCAGGGTAGGAATGGTGAGCATGAAGTCGATGAGGCGGCTTATGGCCACGTCCAAATCCAGGCGGATCTCCCCCTTAAGCCCATACCAGGCCGCCCAAAGCACCAGGACCAGGGCGAGCCCAAAGCCCAGATAGCTTCCCACGCTTCCCGCATGGATCCCATCCCTGGCTAAGGTCCAGGCGATGGAAAGGGCCAGGTACAGAACCCCGTAGTAGAGGAACCAGGAAAAAACCCGCCACAGGGCGAAGCTCCAGGGATAAAATCCCTCCCGCTCCCGCCTTAGGGGCCCCAGGTAAAACCGCAAGGGCCGGCCCGAATAGTACCCCGCCAGGGTGCCCATGATGGTACCCAGGATGACGCTGGAAAAGGCCACGGCGAAGCCCACCAAAAGGGAGATGCGGGAACCGTAGATGATGCGGGAGAGCACATCCCGGCCCAGGTCATCGGTGCCCAAAAGGTGCTCCCGGGAAGGGGGATTGAAGTAGTACTGGCCTACATCCTCACCCGTGGGCTGGGCAGTGGGATCATAGGGGGCGATCCAGGGAGCAAAGATGGCCATGAGGATCAGGAGAACGATGACCACCAACCCGGCCATGGCCATCTTGTGCCGCCTTAAGCGGCGCCAGAAAAGGCCGAAGAAGGTCCGGGGCTTGGCTTTCAAAGCTTGCGTTGCCATGATGCACCTCTAGCTGTAGCGGATGCGGGGGTCCACCACCGCATAGGCCAGGTCCGCCAGCAGGTTGAAAAGCGCCGTCATCAAGGCCAGGAAGGCCAAGGCCGCCATGGCCACGTTGTAGTCCTTCTCCACCAGGGCGTCAAAGATGGCCCGCCCCATGCCAGGGTAGCTGAAAATGGTCTCGGTGATGGTGGCCCCGCCCAATACCCCGGGGATGGCCAGGCCCACCAGGGTCACGATGGGGATCAGGGCGTTCCTAAGGGCGTGCTTGTAGAGCACCACCCGCTCGGCCAAGCCCTTGGCCCGGGCGGTGCGAATGTAATCCTGGGAAAGCACCTCCAGCAAGGAAGCCCGCATGAAGCGGGTCCACTCCGCCATCTGCAAGGAGGAAAGGGCGATGACCGGAAGGATGAGGTGCCAGGCCCATTGCCCTAGGAAGTACCAAAAGCTTATCGCCCCCGAGCGCACATCCTCCCAAAGCACCCCGGGCACCCCCCCGGTGGGGAAACGGGGGAAGCCAGGAATGTGGTCGGGCAACCAGATGGCGAAGAGGTAAAGGAGCAGGATCCCCAGAAAGAAGACAGGCATGGAAAACCCCACGAAGGAGAGAAAGGTGATGACGTAATCCGCCAAGGAGTACTGGCGCACGGCGGAAAAGACGCCCACAGGGATGGCCACCACCAAGGCTAGGGTCAGGGCTAAGCCGGAGAGGATCAGGGTCTTGGGCAAGCGTTGCACGAAAATGTACTCCGCGGCAGGGATGCCATAGGTACGGCTGTAGCCAAGATCCCCCCGCACCGCCCGGGAAAGCCACTTGAAGTAACGGATATGGAGGGGCTGGTCCAGGCCGTAAGCCCGCTTCAAGGCCTCAAACTGCTCGGCGGTCATGCGGGGGTTCTGCCGCTTCAGTTCCTCCAAAGGATCCCCGGGTTGCAGGGCCAGCAGGGTGTAGATCACCACGCTGGCCGCAAAGAGCAAGGGGATCATCTGCAAAAGCCGACGCACCGTGTAGGCAAACACCTTTGTACCTCCCGTGTTTTTAGCCTCAAAAAGCCCGCTGGGCTTTTAGCCCAGCGGGCACCACTATACCACCCAGGCTACCTGATGGAAAGGGCGTACTTCGCCTGGTCCCACTTCTTCACAGCGCCGCGGCTTTCCCAGCCGATCTCCCAAGCGTTCCAGCCGGGGTAACCGTAGCCGCCCGCGTAAGCGCTGGCCACGTAGTTGACCAGGCCCTTGCGCACCACGTAGGGGTTGGCCCGGAAGTAGAGGGGCAGGGCGGGAAGCTCCTCCGCCCAAATCTCCTGGGCCCTCCAGAAGAGCTGCTTCCGCTTGGCCTCGTCGAACTCCAGCACCGCCTGGCTGGTGAGGCGGTCAAACTCGTCGTTCCGCCAGCCGCCAATGTTCTGGCCCTGGTAGTTGTTCTCCTTGGTGGGCACCATGATGGCCCCGGTATTCAGGTTCCTGTACTGGAAGAGGGAGCCATCCTCGGCCAGGCTGGACACCCAGGCGAACTCAAACAGCCCCGTCCACTTGCACTCGCTGGCCCGCTGGATGTAGTCGTCGGCGAAGACCACGGCGCTGGGGGCGTTATTGATCTTGACGGCGATGCCGATCTTCTTCAGGTCCTCGGCGAAGAACTGCTGGGTGCGCTCCCGGATAGCGTTGCCCGCGGTGGTGACGAACTCAATCTCAAAGCGAACGGTGCGGCCACCCACGGTGCGCTGAAGGATGCCGTCCGGCCCCTTCCTCCAGCCCATCTCCGCCAAGAGCGCCTCCGCCTTCTTCAGGTCAAACTCGTACTTCCGCACATTGGGGTTGAAGAGGGGGTTGACGGGGGCGATCCAGGTGTGGGCCACGGGCTGGAGGCCGTCAAAGAAGGCCTTCACCAACCCTTCGCGGTTCAGAGCGTGGAGGAGGGCCCGACGGGTGCGGACGTCGTTCAGGCCCAAGTCGCGGACCGCCTGGCAGTTCTCAAACTTGTTGACGTCAATGTGCTCCCAGATGGCCCCAGGCACGAACCAGATGTCAAAGCGGCCAGGGGCCCGGGAGGTGAGCTGGCGGCTACGGCCTTGGTCAAAGGTGAGGGAAACGCTGGAGGTGGCGTCGATGGAACCGCCGATCACCGCCACCAGGAGGGAATTGGTGTTCTGGATGAAGCGGTAGACCACCCTCTGCACGTACCTGCTCTCCCCGCCCTCGGGCTTGATGGGGAAGTGGGGGTTCCGCTCCATCTCAATGGAGTTCCCCGGCACCCAGCGCCGCAGCTTGAAGGCCCCCGAGTAAACCATAGCTCCCCGGTTTAGGGCCTGGGGAGTGGCGAACTTGAGGAAGAAGTTGCGGTAGAGCTCGTTGAGCTTCTCTGCATCCTTATCGGGGTCCAGGTTGCGGGCCGCCGCCTTCACCTTCTCCCACTCTGCCCCCATGATGTGCTTGGGAGCATAGCCGATGGGGGAGCCATAGGTGTCGTAGTAGTAGGCGGGCTCAAAGATAACAGTGAAGTTGCGAGCATCCCTGACCCGGAGGTTCACCCGCTCCCAGTAGTCGGGGTTCAGGACGGGCATCCCCTTGGCCTTGCCCACCTCAAAGTAGAACTGCACGTCCTCGGTGGTGATGGGCTTGCCGTCGGACCAGCGGGCATCGGGACGGATGGTGAGGTCCATCTCCAGCCGCTTCTTGCCCCCGCCGATGTCCGTCACCCGCAAGCGCCCGTTCTGCTGGGTGGGCACTTCGGTGGCCAGAACGGGGAAGTTCTGGCTGTCGGCGTTGAAGCCGATAAAGGGAGCGAAGAGATACCCCTCGATCTCGCTCTTGATGGCCTGGTTGGAGATGATGCTGAGGAAATCACCCGCAAGCACCCTGGGCTCCTGGGAAGCCCCTATGACCAGGCTGTTGTCCTGGGGGCCCGCCAGGGCTAGGCCCAGAGCAGTTAAACCGAGTACAGCCAGCTTGCCTACTTTCTTCATACGGCCTCCTTTCGTGATCGCGGCACTATCCTTAGTGGCCGAGGCTATTATACGTCGCTTCCCATGAAGGTCAATGGGAAGAACATTAAAGGGGCCCAAAACCTGGGCCCCGAAAGGCACTCAATATTAGGAAATCAGTGGCCGCAGGTGCGGGCCTCCCCTTCCTGGTCCTTGGTGCGGAAGGAGTGGCCACAACCGCAGGTGCTGGCGGCGTTGGGGTTGTGCACGGTAAACCCGCCGCCCATGAGGCTTTCCACCCAGTCGATCTCCGAGCCCACCAGGTAGGGCAGGGACATGGGGTCCACCACCAAGCGCACCCCGTGCATCTCCACGAAGGTATCCCCCTCGAGCTCCCTCTCGTCCACGGCCATGCCGTACTGGAAGCCCGAGCACCCGCCAGACTTGACGTAAACCCGAATGGCCGCGTGCTCCTTGCCGTAGCGGGCCAGGATCTCCTTAGCCTTCTCCGCCGCCAAGGGGGTGATGCGGATGACCGCCTCCTGCGTCTCGACCATCTTCCAAACCTCCCTACCCCCTAACGTAGCACGTCAGGGGTAAGAAAAGGTGAGGTGGGTTCCAAGGGGTTGACAGCGGTAGCATGGGAACGTGGAGCTCACCCGCGTGCAGGAAATCCTCAAGGAAGAGAGGCTGGATGCTTGGCTCCTCCTCTCCTTTGGCCGGAGCAATCCCTTGGCCCTCGAGGTTCTTGCCCTCACCCACCTTCACCTAACCCGCCGCTTTGCCTACCTCATCCCCCAGGAAGGAGAACCCGTGCTCCTCTGCCACGCCATAGAGGAAAGCCTCTTTCCCCCCCTTCCCGGGAAAAGGCGCACCTACCACACCTGGCGAGGGTACCTGGAAGCCCTTTCGGGGCTTTTGGAGGGGCTAAGGCGCATCGCCTTGGAGTACGTGCCAGGAGGGCTCATCCCCTACCTGTCCCGGGTGGACGGCGGCAGTTTGGACCTTCTCAGGGGGATGGGCCTCGAGCTCACCTCCTCCTGGCCCTTGCTCCTTCTTTTCCAAACCTGGGGGGAGGAGAAGCTCAAAAGCCACCGCCGGGCAGCCGAGGGCCTGGTGGCCGCCAGGGACCGGGCCATAGCCTTCCTGCGCCAAAGTCCTGGGTCCACGGAACAGGCGGTACAGGCCATCTTGATCCAAGCCCTGGAGGAACGGGGCCTGGTCTTCGACCATCCCCCCATGGTGGCCTTCGGCCAAAACGCCGCCAACCCCCACCATGCCCCTACAGGGAAGGCCCTCGAGGAGGGAGAAGTGGTGCTTTTGGACCTCTGGGCCAAGGAAAAAGGAGGGGTCTACGCCGACATCACCTGGATGGCCGGCCTAAGGCCTCCCGAGGCCGCTCATCAAGCCTTCCAAGCTGTGGTAAAGGCCCGGGATGAGGCCATTCGCTTCGTGGCCGAGGCCTACCAAAGAGGGCGCTACCCCAAGGGCTTCGAGGTGGACCAGGTGGCCCGGAAGCTTCTGGAAAGCGAAGGCTACGGCCCTTACATCCGCCACCGCACAGGGCACAACCTGGGGGAGGAGGTCCACGGCTCGGGCCCTCATCTGGATGACCTGGAAACCCATGACCTCCGCCCCTTGGTGCCGGGGCTCGCCTTCACCGTGGAGCCCGGGCTTTACCTGCCTGGCTTCGGGGTGCGCACCGAGGTGAACGTCTACCTGCACCCCACGGGTCCGGAGGTCACCACTCCCTTGCAGGAAGCCCTTACCCTCCTTTAAGCAGCCCCTTCGGAGCTGACCTAGCCCCCTCCGGGGCCAACTTGGGTATACCCCTCTCCCGTGGTATCTTGGGGAACGGCATGGACCGTCCCCTCCTGATCTTTTCCGGCCAGTCCAACAAGCCCTTGGCCCAAGCCATTGCTGAGGCCTTAGGTCTCCCCTTAGGCAAAAGCACCACCCAGCGCTTCGCCAACGACAACCTCTTCGTGCGCTTTGAGGAAAGCCTGAGGGAAGGGGATGTCTTCATTGTCCAGTCCCTGACCCCTCCGGTGCAGGACCACCTCATGGAACTCCTCATGATGATCGACGCCGCCAAAGGAGCCAGCGCCGCCAGGGTCACGGCGGTCATCCCCTACTTCTCCTACGCCCGTAGCGACAAGAAGGACGCCCCCCGCATCTCCATCACTGCCCGGCTCATCGCTGACCTCCTTCAGACCGCCGGAGCCGACCGGGTCCTCACCATGACCCTGCACTCCCCCCAGGTCCACGGTTTCTTCAAGGTACCCGTGGACCACCTTTCCGCCGAGCCCGTCATCGCCAACCACTTCGCCACCCGGGTGGACCTGGAAAATGCCGTGGTGGTGGCTCCGGATGCCGGCGACCTGAAAAGGGCCAGCTCCCTAGCCCGGCGCCTCCGCCTTCCCCTGGCCTTCATCGACAAGGAACGGGTATCCGACACCGAGGTGCGGGTCCGGATGCTGGTGGGAGAGGTGAAGGGGAAAACCGCCTTGATCGTGGACGACGAGATCTCCACCGCCGGAAGCCTGGTGGAGGCGGTGGAGGCTCTCCTGCAGGCCGGCGCCAAGGAAGTCTACGCCGCAGCCACCCACGGGGTCTATGTGGGTCCGGCCCTGGAGCGCATCGCCCAAAGCCCGGTCAAGGAGGTGGCCGCCACCGACACCTGCCCCCCCAAGGTAGGCCCCAAGCTCAAGACCCTCCCCGTGGCCCCCATCTTTGCCGAGGCCATCTGGCGCATCCACCGGGGAGAGTCGGTGTCCAGCCTTTTCACCTGAGGAGAGCGGGATGCAGAAAGAAACTTTCATCCTGGCGGGGCAGAGCGTACTGGCCCACATCCCCGAGCGCCCGAGGGCCCTCCTCCTTGTCCTCCACGGGCTTCAGGGCTCGAGGGAACACATCCTTTCCCTCCTCCCGGGGTATGCGGAAAAGGGCTTCCTCCTCCTGGCCTTTGACGCTCCCCGGCACGGAAAACGGGAAGGCCCACCCCCTTCCTCCAAAAGCCCCAGGTATGTAGAGGAGGTGTACCAGATAGCTCTGGCCTTCGCCGAGGAAGCCAGGGAGGTGGCCCAGGAGGCCAAGGAGCGCTTCGGCCTCCCCCTTTTCCTGGCGGGGGGGAGCCTGGGGGCCTTTGTGGTGCACCTGCTTCTCTCCCAGGGGTTCCGGGCGGAGGGGGCCCTGGCCTTCATCGGGAGCGGTTTTCCCATGAAGCTCCCCCAGGGTCAGGAGGTACGGGACCCTCGGGTCTTGGCCCTTTACGAAACCCCTCCCGCCCAGAGGGGGGAAGCCTATGGAGGTGTACCCCTGCTTCATCTCCACGGCACCAAAGACCTGATCGTGCCCCTTTCCCGCATGGAGAAAACCGTGGGAGCCTTGAGGCCCCACTATCCCGAAGGCCGCTTGGCCTGGTTTGTGGAGGAAGGAGCCGGGCACACCATCACTCCCTTGATGGCCCGGATGGGGCTGGCCTTTTTGGAGGCGTGGCTTGATCCTGGAAGGCCTTAGGGGGTATAGGGGCTACCCTGGGGGTTTCAAAGCCTACGCCAGGGCCTTCCCCACGGTGGAACTCTCCTGGTGGCACCGGGTGGGGGACAAGAGGACCATAAGCCGCTTGAGGACCCTGGCCCCGCCGGGATTCCGCTTCAGCGTCTTTGGCCACAAGCACTTCTCCTTCCAACCCTCAGGGGAGGAGAGGCGTACCCTAAGGCGTTTCTTAAGGCGGTTTGGACTGTTCGGCGAAAAAAAGGGAGCGGTGCGGATTGCAGTCCCCCAGGGTGTGACACCCACCCAACTGGTCCACTGGCTGGACCTTTTGGAGGAGGTCCTGAAAGAGATGGGCCCGGTACCCCTTGCCTTTCAAGCCGAGGAAGCCTTGCATCCGCTTCTGAGAGAACGGGGCTACGCGCTGGTGAACCGAACGGGAGGCCCTTTTCTCTACTTGGTGGATCCGGAGGAAGTGCCCAAGGAAGGGGCAGGATACCTCTACCGGAGCCCGACCCCTTCCCAAGCCGTCCCTTCCGCCCTACACTCAAGGGCGGAGGTTGACCCGAATGGGTCAACCCCGGAGGGCTAGCTTGAAAACCGCCAGGCGCTTTTCCCCCAAGGAAGCTGAGGAAATCTACCTGGTGCCCTACTGGGGAGCGGGGTTCTTCCGGGTAGGGCGGAACGGGGAGCTAGAAGTAACCCCCTTGGGTCCAGAGGGGCCTGCCGCTTCCCTTTTGGAGATCGTGGAAGCCCTTAGGGACGAGGGGCGGCCCCTGCCCCTGGTACTCCGCTTTCCCCAGATCCTCGAGGCTCGGGTGCGGGAACTGAATGAGGCCTTTCGGAGGGCTATGGAAAAGTACGGGTACCGCGGGGGCTACCGCGGGGTCTACCCCGTGAAGGTGAACCAGCGCCGGCTGGTGCTGGAAACCGTGGCCAAGGCAGGGAGGCCCTACCACTATGGCCTCGAGGCGGGAAGCAAGGCGGAACTCGCCCTGATCCTGGCCCAGGACCTCTCTCCGGAAGCCCTCATCACCACCAACGGCTTCAAGGACGACGACTTCATCCGCCTGGCCCTAATGGGAAGAAAGCTTTCCCGGAACGTGATCATCACCCTGGAGAAGTTCGCCGAGCTTCCCCGGGTGATCCGCATTTCCAAGGAGCTGGGCGTGCGGCCAAAGCTGGGCATCCGCTACAAGCTGAAGGCCAAAGGGGCTGGGCAGTGGGAAGCCAGCGGCGGGGAAAACGCCAAGTTCGGCTTCACCACCCCGGAGATCATCCGGGCGGTGGAGATCCTGAAGGAAGAAGGCCTCCTGGACACCTTGGTCATGGTCCACGCCCACATCGGCAGCCAGGTGACGGATATCCGCAAGATCAAGGCTGCGGTGCGGGAAGCAGCCCAGACCTATGTGCAGCTCAGGAAGCTGGGGGCTCCCCTCCAGTACCTGAACCTGGGCGGGGGCTTGGCCGTGGACTACGACGGCTCCAAGACCAACTTCTATGCCTCCGCTAACTACACGCTTCCCGAGTACGCTGAGGACCTGGTCTACGTGACCAAGGAGGTGGTGGAGGCCCAAGGGGAACCCCACCCCACCCTGGTCACGGAATCGGGCCGGGCGGTGACCGCGTACCATGAGGTCTTGATCCTCAAGGTCATCGACGTCATCACCCCCCCGGGGGAAACCCGGCCGGACCCCCCGCCCGCGGAAGCCCACCCCCTGGTCAAGGAGCTCTGGGAGAGCCTGGAAAACCTCTCTCCCAAGAACTTCCGCGAGGTCTACCACGACGCCTTCGCCGACAAGGAAACCCTGCAGACCCTTTACGACCTGGGGCTCGTGTCCCTTCGGGACCGAGCCCTGGCGGAGGAGATCTTCTACCACATCGCCCGGCGGGTCTACGCCATTGTGCGGGAACTGCCCTACGCTCCCGATGAGTTTGAGGATCTGGAGAAGCTCTTGGCCGACAAGCTGGTCTGCAACTTTTCCATCTTTCAAAGCCTTCCCGACGCCTGGGCCATCCACCAGCTCTTTCCCATCGTCCCCCTAAGCCGCCTTCACGAACCCCCCACCCGCCAGGCCACCCTGGTGGATATCTCCTGCGACTCCGACGGCAAGATAGACCGCTTCATCGATCTGCACGATGTGCGCCAGAGCTTGCCTGTCCACCCCATCCGCCCGGGGGAGGACTACTACCTGGGGGTCTTCCTGGTGGGAGGCTACCAGGACGTGTTGGGCAGCAACCACAACCTCTTCGGCCAGGTGGGGGAGGCCCACGTGGTGGTGGACGAGGAAGGGTTTGCCATAGAGCGTTTCGTTCCCGGGGAGACCGCGGAAAAGGTCATTGAAAAGATGGGCTTTACCGCCCGGGAGCTCTTCCTGGGCGTGGAGCGGCTGGTGCGGCAAAGCCGCCTCTCCCCCGTGGAAAAGGGAGCCTTCTTGGAGCGGTACATGCGGGAACTCCAAGGCTACACCTACCTGGAAGACTGACGGCCCGTTAAGGACCCGTTAAGGAGGGTGGGGTCATCCTGGGGGCATGGCCCGGGCACGAAGCCCCTATACTGGAACTAACTTGCACCCTACCCTCGAGCTTCTGGATCCCTTGCATCCCTTAAGGCGCAGGATGGCCTTATGGCTCCTGCCCCTCGGGGCCCTTCTGGCCCTGGTGGCCTTTGCCGCCTCGAGGGCCGTGGGCCTGGACCCAGTGGACCGCTTCTTCCTTCCCCTCCTGGCCTTAGGTTTTTCCCTCCTGGCCTTGGCCTTATGGCGCCTTCCCCGCACCAGCTCCTGGGTTCTTCCCTTAGCCCATGCCCTCGTAGCCACGTACCTCCTCGCCACCCTGGCCTTCCAGCTCCTTATTGCCCCAAATCCCCTGGGCCTATCCCCCGCCGCCCACTGGGTTCCCTTCGTGTACTTCAGCAGCTTCCTCTTCTTCCGAACCCAAAAGGCGGTGCGCCTGGCCCTTCTTTACCTCCTCACCCTCTTCCTCCTCTCCCTCATGGGGGCCTTCCGCGGCCACTTCCACGCGGAGCACCTCAACGCACTGGTCCAGTTCTTCGGGGCCAACCTGGCCTATGTGGGCCTTCTTTACATGCTGGTTCGGATTAAGGAGGGCTACCTCGAGGCCCGACTGGATGCCTACACCGACCCCCTCACCGGGCTCAGAAATCGGCGCTACCTGGATCTCGTCTTGGAAAGAGAACTCTTCCGCGTCCGGCGCTACCGCCGGCCCCTATCCCTTTTGGTCCTGGATCTGGACAACTTCAAGCAGATCAACGACACCCACGGCCACCCGGTGGGAGACCGGGTGCTCAAAGCCCTGGCCCGCTGCCTGGAGGAGCACATCCGGCAAAGCGACCGGGCGGTGCGCCTCGGGGGGGAGGAGTTCGCCGTCCTCCTTGCGGAAACCCCCTTGGCCCAAGCAGTGCGGATGGCAAGCCGGCTCCGGCAAGCGGTGGCCGCCTTAAGGGTTTCCCCGGCGGAGGGGATTTCCGTAAGCATAGGCGTGGCTGAGGCCCGTCCCGAAGATTCCCCCCTTTCCCTCCTCAAGCGGGCCGACGACGCCCTTTACCAGGCTAAGCGCCGGGGGAAAAACCGGGTGGAGGTGGGTTAAACCCACCCCTCCCTACCGGGGCCCCCACGGTGGGGTGGCCTTAGAGGCCTGCTTCCCGCCTTAGGACCTCCACCCGGTCGGTTTCCTCCCAAGGGAAGCCTGCGCGGCCGAAGTGGCCGTAAGCGCTGGTGGGGGTGTAGATGGGACGGAGAAGGTCCAGCTCCTCGATGATGGCCAAGGGCCTGGGGTCAAAGACCCGTTTCACGATCTCCGTGAGCTTTTCATCGGGCAAGACCCCGGTGCCGAAGGTTTCCACCCGCAAGGAAACGGGCCTGGCCTTACCGATGGCATAGGCCAGCTCCACCAAGGCCCGCCGGGCCAGGCCCGCCGCCACCAGGTTCTTGGCTATGTAGCGGGCGTAGTAGCTGGCCGAACGGTCCACCTTGGTAGGGTCCTTGCCGCTGAAGGCCCCGCCTCCGTGGGGGACCGCCCCTCCGTAGGTGTCCACGATGATCTTGCGCCCGGTAAGCCCGGTGTCCGCATGGGGCCCTCCCAGGATAAACCGGCCCGAGGGGTTGATGAGGTACTCCGTCTCCCCCTCCTTCAGGTACTCAGGGGGGATGGCCTGGCGCACCACCTCGCGGATGAGATCCTCACGAAGCTGGTCCTGCTCCACCTCCGGGGAATGCTGGGCGGAGACCACCACCGTCTTCACGTAAAGGGGCCTATCCCCCTCGTAGACCACCGTGACCTGGGCCTTGCCGTCGGGACGCAGGTAGGGAAGAAGCCCCGTCTTGCGCACCTCCGCCAGGCGCATGGTGAGGCGGTGGGCCAGGGTGATGGGAAGCGGCATGAGCTCTGGGGTCTCGTCGGTGGCGTAACCGAACATGAGGCCCTGATCCCCCGCGCCCACCCGGTCCAAAGGATCCGTGGACTTGAGCACCCGCCACTCGTAGGAGAGGTTGACCCCGCCCGCGATGTCCGGAGACTGCTCGTCGATGGCGGTGAGGACCGCACAGGTGTCGGCATCAAAACCGTACTTGGCCCGGGTGTAGCCCACTTCCCTCACCGTCTTGCGCACCAGGCCGGGGATGTCCACATACCCTTCGGTGGTTATCTCTCCTGCCACGAACACTAGCCCTGTGGTGACCAGGGTTTCCGCCGCCACCCGGGCCTTCTTATCCTGGGCGATCAGGGCGTCCAGGATGGCGTCGGAGATCCGGTCCGCCAGCTTATCCGGGTGCCCTTCCGTGACCGACTCGGACGTGACCAGCCTCAACTTGCGCACCTCCCTTGCCCCCCACCGGGGCAACCCTGATAGTATAGCACCCCCCCTTTTCCGTCCAGGGTATGATGGCGGCTCGTGAAGGACCCTAGGCAGCCCATCGGCGTCTTTGACTCGGGGGTAGGGGGGCTTACGGTGCTTTCCGCTTTGCGCCAGGCCCTGCCCCAGGAGGATTTCCTCTATTTCGGCGACACCGCCCGGGTACCCTACGGCAGTAAACCCCTCTCCATGGTGCGGCGCTTCGCCTGGGAGATCGCGGGGTTTTTGCTCCGGCAAGGGGTCAAGGCCTTGGTGGTGGCCTGCAACACCGCAAGCTCCGCGGCCCTTCCCGATCTGGCCGAGGACCTTTCGGTGCCCGTCTTCGGGGTGCTGGAACCCGTGGCCAAGGCCGCCCAAGGGCACGGCAAGGTGGGCCTCATCGGCACCCAGGCCACGGTGGAAAGCCGGGCCTACGAGCGCTACGTGGAGGTGTCTTGGGCCAGGGCCTGCCCCCTCTTCGTGCCCTTGGTGGAGGAAGGGCTTTGGGATGACCCCGTGGCCCTATTGGTGGCCCAGCACTACCTCGAGGACGCCCCCCAGGACCTCGAGGCCCTGATCCTGGGCTGCACCCACTACCCCTTCCTGAAGGGCACCCTGGCCAAGGTCCTGCCCGGAGTGAGGCTCATCGATTCCGCCGAGGCCACGGCGGAAGCGGTGGCCAAAGCCCTAAAGGAGGAGGGGCTTTTAAACCCCGAGGGCCAAGGGCGGGTGGTGCACTTCGTCACGGGGGACCCGGAAAGCTACCGGAACCTGGCGGAGCGCCTGGGGGTGAAGGTGGAGGAGCTAAAGCAGGTCAGCCTGGAGGAGCTTTGATGGCCAAGAAGCCCCTGATCGACCAGCTTCACCACGAGGATGCCTGGCGGCTTTTCCGCATCCTGGCGGAGTTCGTGGAGGGGTTTGAAACCCTTTCGGAGATAGAGGTCCCCCTGGTTTCCGTTTTCGGCTCGGCCCGCTTCGGAGAAGGCCACCCCGCCTACGCCCTGGGCTACCGGCTGGGAAGGGCATTAGCGGAAGCAGGCTTCGGGGTGGTGACGGGCGGCGGGGGTGGGGTCATGGAGGCCGTGAACCGAGGAGCCTTTGAGGCAGGTGGGGTGAGCGTGGGCCTGAACATCGAGCTTCCCCACGAGCAGAAGCCCAACCCCTACCAGACCCACACCCTCACCCTGCGCTATTTCTTCGTGCGCAAGGTGCTTTTCGTGCGCTACGCCCGCGCCTTCGTCTTCCTGCCCGGGGGGTTCGGCACCCTGGACGAGCTCTCCGAGGTCCTGGTCCTCATCCAGACGGAAAAGGTTCACCCTTTCCCCGTCTTCGCCTTGGACCGGGGGTACTGGCAAGGGCTTCTGAACTGGATGGAATCCCTGAAAGAACAAGGGGCCATCGATCCCAAAGACCTCGCCCTCCTTACCCTTCTGGACTCCCCAGAGGAAGTGGTCCAGGCCCTTAAGGGAGTATCCTAGAAGGGATGCGCCTGGTCTTGGCCACCAGCAACCCCGGGAAGGTGCGGGAGCTTAAGGAGGGCCTGGCTCCTTTGGGCTGGACCCTTCTTTCCCTGGCCGACTTTCCCCTGCGCATGCCCAAGGAGGAGGGCGCCACCTTCCTGGAAAACGCCCTCCTCAAGGCCGCCTACGTGGCCAAGGCCACGGGCCTTCCCGCCCTGGCGGATGACTCGGGCCTCGAGGTGCCCGCCCTAGGGGGGGAACCCGGGGTCTACTCCGCCCGCTATGGGGGAAGGGAAACCGACCGGGAGCGGAACGTCTACCTTCTGGAGAGGATGCGCCACCTCAAGGGGGAGGAGCGCAAGGCCCGCTTCGTGGCGGTCCTGGTCCTGGCCTACCCCGACGGGCATGTGGAAACCTACGAGGGACAGGTGGAGGGGTACATCCTCGAGGCCCCCCGAGGGGAAGGGGGCTTCGGGTACGACCCCCTCTTCTACGTGCCCGAGGCGGGCAAGACCTTTGCGGAAATGACCCTGGAGGAAAAGGCCCGCTACTCCCATCGGGGCCAGGCCATAAAGGCCCTTCTGAAAGCCTACGAACAGGGTCCCCCTCCCCGGGAGATCTCCCATCTGGAATGACCCCGGACTTCCCATGAACCTCCTCTCGCCCCACATCGCCCTTTACCGCCTTTACGACCTGGCGGACGAGATCGATCTCTCCCGCCTGGCTACCCCCAGGCTTCGCCTCTCCCGGCCCCGGCTGGGGGCGGTGCGCTTTGAAAACCCCCCGGCGCAGGTGGAGCTTGGGGTGAGGAGCGTGGAGGGGATCTCCGGCCTTCTCACCGCCCGGCTCTACGAGTTCGGGGTAGCCTCCCTTTCCCTCCGGGTGCACCTGGGGGAGAAGGTACCCTGGGAAGCCTTCCTGGAAAAGGCCCTGGCCTTGCCCGAGCTTCCCTTTTGGGAAGGGTTTTTCCTGGCGGAGCTGGCGGCTCTCGAGCCCTACCTGCAAGGCGCCCTCCTCCATCCCGAGGAAAAACGCCTGAGCGAGGAGTTCACCGTCTACCACGCCCTGGGGATAGAAGGGGCAAAGGCCCACGCCCCCCCTGTGGACCTCACCCCCCTTTGGATGGGAGCCGAGGAGGAGTTCGCCCCCGAGGTCAGGCGGGAGATGGAGCGCTACCGCTACAGCTACTCCACCGAGGACCTGGCCCTTCTGGGGTTTGACCGGGTCTTCATCCTGGACTCGGAGGGCATCTGGGACGTGGCCGATTTGGTGGAGTTCGTGCACGCCCAGCTTCTGGAGCTTTCCTACTACGACGGGGTCCTCACCCAGGAGCTGGAGGCCGTACCCCAGGTGCTCAGGCACCGGGGCCTTTGGGGCTACGGGAAGCTTCAGCGCTTAAGGCGGCGCCTCATGGCCCTCCACGCGGAGATCGCCGACGTACGGGCCCGGATGGAGGGAGCCTTGCGCATCACCGAGGATCTCTTCTACGCCAAGATCTACCGGGCCGCCTTGGAGCTTTACGGGGCCCACGAGCTGGAGCGGAGCCTGGAGGAGAAGCTCAGGGTCCTCGAGGCCACCTACGAGATGGTCACCGAGGAGGTGGTCCACCTAAGAAGCCAGGCGGTGGAGGTGGGGATCCTGGCCCTCATCGCCTTTGAGGTGGTGCGGGCCCTCTATTAGGGGGGACTTGCGCCCCGGGAAAGTAGGAGTATAATCAACCCCCAGGGCGCGGAAAAAAGTTAAAGCGGAAGCGCTACCACGCGCCCGGAGGTGGAGTATGAAACAAGCACTGGCGGTACTGGCCCTTGGGCTTTCCCTGGCCCTTGCCCAGGGGAAGATTACGGTGTGGACCCACTTTGGCGGCCCCGAGCTGGAATGGCTCAAAGCCCAAGCCCAGGCCTACGAGAAAACCTCTGGCACCAAGGTGGAGGTGGTGGAGGTCCCCTTCGGGGACATCAAGCAGAAGTTCATCCTGGGGGCACCCCAGGGGCAGGCGGCGGACCTGGTGGTCTCCATCCCCCACGACTGGCTGGGGGAGATGGCCCAGGCCGGGGTGCTGGAGCCCATGGGCAAGTACGTGACGCAAAGCTACCTCTCCGATCTGCAAAGCGTGGCGGTGGAGGCCTTCACCTTCGGGGGCAAGCTCATGGGCCTTCCCGCCTTCGCCGAGAGCGTGGCCCTCATCTACAACAAGAAGTACGTAAAAGAACCCCCCAAGACCTGGGAGGAGTTCCTGTCCCTGGCCCAGAGGCTCACCACCGGCTCCACCTTCGGCTTCCTGTATAACATCGGCGACCCCTACTTCAACTTCGGCTTCTTCCGGGCCTTTGGGGCGGACAACGTCTTCGCCAAGGACGCCAAGGGCAACCTGGACCCCTCCAGGCTCTTAATAGGGGGGGAAGCAGGGGAAAGGGCTTTAGCCTTCATCAAGGACCTCCGCTTCCGCTACAACCTGGTGCCCGAAGGGGTGGACTACGGCGTGGCGGACGGAGCCTTCAAGGACGGGGCTTTGGCCATGATCATTAACGGCCCCTGGGCCCTGGGCGACTACAAGAAGGCCAAGATCGACTTCGGCATCGCCCCCTTCCCCACCCCGCCCGGGGCCAAGAACCCCTGGGGTCCCTTCCTGGGGGTGCAGGGGGTGGTGGTGAACGCCTACTCCAAGAACAAGACCGCCGCGGTCAACTTCGCCAAGACCCTGGTCACCGGCAAGAACCTGGTTTCCTTCAACCAGGCGGGCGGCCGCATCCCCGTGTCCAAGAGCGCCGCCAAGACCCTGGAAAAGGATCCGGTGGTGGCGGGCTTTTCCAAGGTCTTCGCCCTGGGCACCCCCATGCCCAACATCCCCGAGATGGGCAAGGTATGGGGTCCGTGGGCCAACGCCATCAACCTGGCCATCCAGCGGCCCGACTCCAACTTGAAGAAGATCGTGGAGGACATGGTGGCCGAGATCAGGAAGGGCATCGGCAGGTAACACCATCCCACCCGGGCTTTGCCCGGGCGGGGGCCCTGGCACACACCTCGCAGCGGAAATGCGCCCGTACGCGAGCCCCCATGGGACCCCCTTTCCTCCTGGGGCGTATCTTTAAGCCATGAAACACCCTCCTGGCCTTAAGGGTTTTCTCCTGGCCCTGTCCTTACTTTTAGGCCTCCTGATCCTGTCCACGGGGGTGGGCATCCTGGGGTACCTGGCCCTCGAGGCCTACCTGGCCCCTCCAGGCTGGACCATCCTGGTCCTGGCCCTTCTGGTGCTGGTGCCGGGAGCCGTCCTGGTGGGACGCCTTTTTCCCTGGCTTACCGACTGGTACTACTTCCTCCCCGCCCTCTCCTTTCTTTTGGTCTTCACCCTCTACCCCATCGCCCTCACGGTTTACCTGGCCTTCACCGACTACTCGGGGGCCCGAAGCGGCTTTCCCGACCGCTCCACGGAAACCCGGGTGGTGGCCCAAGAGGGGCCACGGCTTCTTCTGGAGGAACCGGTGGAGGAAGCCCTTCGTTGCCGTCCCTGCGCAGGGGAAACCGTGGAGGTGTATGCCGAGGGGCACCGCCTGCGGGCCAGGATCCTCGAGGCTGAGGGAAACACCCTGGTTCTAGACCGCATCCCACCCTTTCAGGCTGCCTTCGTGGCCAAGGTGAACACCTTTCGCTTCGTGGGCCTTAGAAACTTCAGCTTCATCCTCTCCCAGGCCAGCAAGGCTCTTTTTCCCGTCTTCGCCTGGAACGTGGCCTTCGCCTTAAGCACCGTGCTCCTCAATGCCCTATTGGGCTTGGTATTGGGCCTTGTCCTCAACAACAAAGCCTTAAAGCTAAGGAACTTCTACCGCACGGTGCTCATCATCTCCTGGGCCCTTCCGGGGGTGATCACCGTTCAGGTCTTCGTGGCCCTTCTCAACTACAACTTCGGGGCCATCAACCGCCTCCTGGGGGTCCTGGGCATCTACCCTATCCCCTGGCTCAACGACCCCGACTGGGCCAAGGTAGCCATCCTTCTGGTGAACCTGTGGCTTGGCTTCCCCTACATGATGACCGCCACCTTGGGAGCTCTTTCCACCATCCCCGACGAGCTCTACGAGGCCGCCAAGGTGGACGGGGCCACTCCCTGGCAGGCTCTATGGGGCATCACCCTGCCCCTTCTGGAAAAACCCATGGTGCCCATCCTCCTCTCCTCCTTCGCCTTCAACTTCAACAACTTCTATATCATCTACCTCCTTACCGGCGGAGGCCCCGCCCAGGAAGGCCGCCTCGCCACGGCTCAGGCCACGGATATCCTCATCTCCTGGGCCTACAAAACCGCCTTCAGCGCCGAGGGGCAGTCCGCCTACGGCCTGGGGGCGGCCATCAGCATCCTCATCTTTGCCCTTACCGTGGCCATCAGCCTGGTGAACTTCCGCATCACCGGAGCCCTAAGGGAGGTGAAGTAAGTGCGGCGGCTTCTGGCCTTCCTCCTCATGGGCCTCGCCCTTTACGGGGTCTATTGGTTCGCCCTAAACCGGCTCTTTGACGCGGGCTCCTACCGCAAGCAGGTGGCCTTCGGCAGCGTCTTCGTGCCCTATGGCTGGGCCCATGCCCTGGGCATCCTTTTGGGCCTGGTCCTGGCGATCCTCCTGTACAGCCTAGCCTACACCGCCCTGGCCAACCGCATCCAGGGGCGCAAGCGAAGCCCCTGGCCCCTTTTCTGGCAGGGGGTGACCCACCTCTTCCTCTGGATCCTGATCCTCCTCGTCTACTACCCCGTGGTGCAGGTGGTGGCCGCCAGCTTTGACCCCACCAACAACCTCTTCAGCTTCCGCAGGCCAGACACAGGGTTTCTCCTTCTGGACGCCAAGGTCATCCCCTACGTGCCCGAGCCCTCCCTGGAAAACTACGCCAAGCTGGTGGAGGGGGTGGTGCTTTACCCCTACCAGGTGGGCCTTCTCCTCCTCGGGGGGCTCGCCCTTCTGGGTGTGGCCCTCATCGGCCTCCTGAGGCGGCTTTTAACCCCGGAGGACTGGATGGACTTCTGGCAGGGAAGGCTCCTTCTCCTCCTGACCCTGGCGGTCTTCGCCTTGGCCCTCACCCTTTCCCCCAGGCAGTTCACCGGACAAGGCACCGAGGCCAAGTTCCTGCTCTGGGTGCGCAACACCTTCCTCATCTCCGGGCTTACGGGACTCCTCGCCGTGTTGCTCACCGCCACCGCGGGCTACGCCTTCGCCCGCTTCCGCCACCTGCCCGGCCGCTACCCCGTGCTCCTCTTCTTCATCTTCGTGCAGATGTTTCCCGGATTTCTGGCCCTGGTGGCCATCTACTACCTCCTTTCCCGGCTGGACCTCTTGAACACCTTCACCGGGCTCGTGCTGGCCTACTCCGGGGGAATCATCAGCTTCGGCACCTGGGTGTACAAGGGGTACCTGGAAAGCATCAGCCCGAGCCTCGAGGAGGCGGCCATGGTGGACGGGGCCACCCGGTGGCAGGTCTTCACCAAGATCCTCCTCCCCCTTTCCGCCCCCATGTTCGTCTTCGTCTTCCTCCTCCAATTCGTGGGCACCTACTCGGAGTTCGTCCTGGCCAACCTGGTCCTCACGGGGGTGGAGAGCTGGAACGTGGGCGTGGGGCTTCGGAGCTTCACCACCGGCCAGTTCCAGACCAAGTGGGGGATCTTCGCCGCCGCCAGCGTCCTCGGTTCCCTGCCCATCCTCTTCCTCTTCTACGGCTTCCAGCAGTACTTCGTTTCCGGGTACACCGCAGGGGCGGTGAAGGAGTAGCCCTATGGCTCACTACCACGACCTCGAGCACATCCATCCCCCTCTGCCCGAGCTGGGAGAGGAGGTGACCCTCCACCTGGAAACCGAGGCCGAGGAAGGGCTCCTCCTTTACGAAAAGGACGGGGAGATCCACAAAAAACCCATGGAACCGGCCAAGGGGGGCCTAAGGGTGCGGGTTCCCGTGCACGTAAGCCCCTTTCGCTACTGCTTCCTCCTGCCCGAAGGCTTCTTGGGCAGCCACGGCCTGGAAAAAACCCTTCCCCGCTACGATCGTTTCTTCCACCTCCTGGCGGGATCCCTTCCCCCCTGGTGGGCCCTGGGCACCGTGTATTACCAGATCTTCCCCGACCGCTTCCGCCAGGGGCGAAAGGAGCTTGCCCCCAAGGATGGGGAATGGCTTCTCATGGGCAGGCCCATCCGCAAGAAGGCCTGGAACGAACCCCCGGGCCCAGAAGGGGCTTGGGAGTTCTACGGGGGGGATCTCTGGGGGATCCTGGAAGCCCTCCCCTACCTGGAGGCCTTGGGGGTGGAAGCCCTTTACCTAACGCCCATCTTCCAAAGCCCAAGCAGCCACCGCTACGACACGGAAGACTACCTGCAGGTGGACCCCCACCTGGGAGGAGAAGGGGCCCTGGAAGCCCTCTTCCAGGCTTTGGAAAAGAGGGGCATGCGCCTGGTGCTGGATGGCGTCTTCAACCATGTGGGGGCCACCCACCCCTGGTTTCAAAGGGCCCTAAAGGACCCGGAAAGCCCAGAGCGGAGCATGTTCACCTTTTACCCCGATGGCTCCTACGCCACCTTCTGGGGGGTAAAGTCCATGCCCAAGCTGGACTATGCCTCCCCCCTCACCCAGGAGCGCTTCGTCCATGGGCCAAGAGCCCCCATCCGCTACTGGATGCGCCTGGCCCACGGCTTCCGGCTGGATGTGGCCCACTCCATTGGGGAAGGGGGGACCAACCGCAAGAACGCCCGCTGGCTTCGCGCCTTAGCCCGGGCCGCTAAGGAGGAAAGACCCGAGGCCGTGGTCTTCGGGGAACTCTCCTACGACGCCATCCCCACCCTAAGGGCCCATACCCTGGACGGGGCCATGCACTATGCGGGCTTCGCCCACCCCGTGATGGAGTGGCTTTCGGGAAGGGATGTGCACGGAAGGCCTGTCCACCTGGACGCCCAGGAGACCTGGCGGGTCCTCTGGGACCACTACCAGGCCCTGCCCGTGCAGCTTCGGCACAGCATGTACACCCTCATCTCCTCCCACGACATCCCCCGCGCCCTTTGGCGGCTTAAGGGGGATGTGGAACGGTTCAAGCTGGCCTATGCCCTCCTCTTCGCCTTCCCGGGAAGCCCCGCCATCTACTACGGGGATGAGGTGGGCCTTTCCCAACCCAACCCCTACGCAAAGTGGCAAGGGGATCCCTACTGCCGGGCTCCCTTCCCCTGGGAGGAAAGCGCATGGAACCTCGAGGTCTTGACCCTTATCCGCAGGTTGGTAAAGCTTAAGCGCACCCACCCTGCCCTGCGCCTGGGAGGGCTTCTTCCCTTAGACGCCGGCAAAGGAGTGTTGGCCTTCAAAAGGCGGTACCAAGACCAGGAAATCTGGGCCTTCTTCGCCCCGGAAGGGGCAAAACTCACCCTTCCCCCTGGGATAGACCTCATCGCCGAGAAGGAAGTGGCGGGGGAGGTGGAAGCTACCTTTCTGCTGTTCCAACCCGTATAATAGAAGCGAAATGCAGCTTAAAAACTTTTTCAGAATCTTCATGAGGCGGAGCAGCAACGCCGACGCCAAGCCGGTGGAAGGCATCCTGGATGCAGCTCCCCTTCAGGCCCAGGCTGGGGGAAGGGTCTCCTCAGAAGAGCTATTGGCCCAGATGGAAGCGCTAAAGCAGGAAAACCCCAAGGACCCCGGCTTCCATAAGCGGGTCATCGCTCTGGTTCAAGAAGCCTATGACCGTTGGAATAGCCTCCCCCAGGAACAAAAACAGGCCATCCTTGCCTCTCTTACCACCTTGCTCTCCCTTCTGCCCGCGGGGCGGCTTGGACGGGTAGGGTTGCTCTTGAAGAAGGCTTTAGGCCCTGAGGGTCAGCTTGCCCTTGCCGCCCTGCTCCGCCTCCTGAAGCGTTAGAGCCCAAGAGCTATACTGGGCTTTTGTGCGGGATGTCCTCGAGGTCCTGGAGTTCCCCAAAGTCCGCGCCCTCCTTGCGGAAAGAGCCAAGACCCCCTTGGGGCAAAGGCTGGCCTTGGCCCTTGCCCCCCTCTCCCAGGAGGAGGCGGAAAGGCGCCACCAGCTAACCCAGGAGGCCTTAGCCTATCCCTACACTCTTCCCGAGGCGGGAACCCTCGAGGAAGCCTACCAAAAGGCCCGAGGCGGGGCCAGGCTTTCGGGCCTCGAGCTCCTAAGAGCAGCTCAGGCCCTGGAGGAGGCCATAGCCCTCAAGGAGGAGCTTCTTCCCCTACAAAACCTCCTGAGCCAGGTGGCGGCGGGCATCGGGGACCACGGGGCCTTTCTCGCCAAGGTCAGGAAAGCCCTGGACGAGGAAGGAGCTGTGCGGGATGAGGCAAGCCCCAAGCTTTTCGCCATCCGCCGGGAACTCAAGCCCCTGCGCCAACAGATCCTGGACAAACTCTACGCCCTCATGGACCGCCACCCCGAAGCGATCCAGGACCGGTTCGTCACCCTGCGCCGCGAGCGCTACTGCATCCCCGTGCGCGCGGGGATGGCCCAAAGGATCCCCGGCCTTCTCCTGGATGAGTCCGAATCCGGGGCCACCCTTTTCATAGAGCCCCTTTCCGTGGTGAAGCTGAACAACCGCCTCCAGGCCCTACGCCTTCAGGAGGAGGAGGAAGTAAACCGCATCCTACGGGAGCTTTCCGAAGCCCTGGCAGCCGATGAGGAACTGCCCGGCACCCTTAAGGCCCTGAGCCTTCTGGACCTCGTCCAGGCCCAGGCGGCCCTGGCCCGGGATCTCCGCCTCACCCGGCCCCGCTTCGGGGAAGCCTACGAGCTTTTCCAAGCCTTCCACCCCCTTATCCCCAATCCCGTCCCCAACTCCCTGGCCCTGGACGGGGAAAGGCGCCTCATCCTTATCTCCGGCCCCAACATGGGGGGAAAGACGGCCCTCCTAAAAACCCTGGGCCTTGCGGTGCTCATGGCCCAGTCGGGGCTTTTCGTGGCGGCCAAGAAGGCCACCTTGGCCTGGCCCGACAGGGTCTTCGCCGACATCGGCGATGAGCAATCCCTTCAGGAAAACCTCTCCACCTTCGCCGGGCACTTAAGAAGGCTCAAGGAGATGCTGGAAAGCGCCACGGCCCAAAGCCTGGTCCTCATCGACGAGCTGGGCAGCGGCACCGACCCCGAGGAGGGAGCCGCCCTTTCCCAGGCCATCCTGGAAGCCCTCCTGGAAAAAGGGGTCAAGGGCCTGGTCACCACCCACCTCTCCCCCCTGAAGGCCTTCGCCCAGGGGCGAACGGGCATCCAAAACGCCTCCATGCGCTTTGACCTGGAGGGCTTGCGCCCCACCTACGAGCTGGTCCTGGGGGTGCCTGGGCGGAGCTACGCCCTGGCCATCGCTAGGAGGCTTTCCCTGCCCGAGGCGGTGCTGAAGCGGGCGGAAAGCCTTCTGCCCCAAGGGGGAAGGCTGGAAGCCCTCCTGGAGGAGCTGGAGGCGGAAAGGTTACGCCTAGAGGAGGAAAGAAGCCAGCTCCTTTCCCAGATGGCCCAGGTGGAGGCCTTAAGGAAGCGGCTGGAGGAGCGGGAAGCCCGTTTTGAGGAGGAGCGGCAGGAAAGGCTCAAGGCCTTGGAGGAGGAGATCCGCCAGAAGCTCCTAAAGGTGGAGGCCGAGCTCAAAGCCCTCAAGGAAAAGGCCAAAACCCAAGGGAAAAAGGACGCCCTGCGGGAGCTTTTGGCCCTGAGGGAAAGGTATGCCAGGGCCACGCCCAAGGTTGCCTTGGAGGTGCCTAGGGGCCTCGAGGCAGGACAGATGGTGGAGATCACCTCTCTGAAGCGTCAGGGAAGGCTTTTGGAGCTAAGGGGAGAGGAAGCCCTGGTCCAGGTAGGGCCGGTGAAGATAACGGTGAAGGCCAAGGAACTCACCCCCCTTAAGGCCCAGGAAACCCCAAAGGCCATCGGCCTAAAACCGCGAAGGGAGGTGAAGGAGGTGGACCTCAGGGGGCTTACCGTGGAGGAAGCCCTCCTGGAGGTGGACTCCGCCCTGGAGGAGGCCCGCGCCTTGGGCCTCACCACCCTGCGCCTCCTTCACGGCAAGGGTACCGGAGCCCTAAGGCAGGCCATCCGCGAGGCCCTAAGGCGGGACAAACGGGTGGAAACCTTCGCCGACGCCCCTCCCCACGAGGGCGGGCACGGGGTCACGGTGGTGGTGCTGAAGGGCTAGAAGGAGCGGCCTTCCAGGGCCTCTATGCGTTCTCGGATGACCGGGGGCAAAGGAGCAGGCCTGCCTCCTTCCAGCCAAACCTGGACCGTCTTGCCCCGAGCGGCCTCCTCCCCCCTTGCCAGGAGGAGGTACTCCATGTCAAAGCTGCTCCGCCCGATGCGCACCACCCGCACCCCCACCTCCACGGGATCCTCGAGGAGGATGGGCTTCAGGAAATCCACCTCCGCCCGGGCCAGGATGAAGCGCCCCTTCTCCACCCAGTCCCTTTCCAATCTCTGGAAGTAGGCGGCGCGGGCCACCTCAAAGTAGGTGAGGTAGACCGCGTTGTTCACATGCCCTAGGGCATCCAGATCGCGGAAGCGCACCTGTATGGGTACGGATACGGGAAAACCCTCCACGAAGCCAGAGTATACCAGGGCTGACCCGCGGGTCAGGTATAGTGGGGCCATGGAAACCACGTGGGATCTAACCCCCCTTTTCCCGGGCCTGGAAAGCCCCGAGTTCCAGGCAGCCTGGGAAGGCGTGAAGAAGCGGATTGGCCAGCTTAAGGAGCAGGTGGAGCAAGGGGCTCCCCTAAAGGAGACCCTGGCCTCCCTGGACGCCCTTTTGGAGGAATCCACCCCCCTTTGGGCCTACCTCTACGCCCGCTTCACCGCCGACACCACCGACGAGGCCGCCTCGGCCAAGCTCTCCGAGCTGGAGGTGCTCTTCCTGGACTTCGCCCGCCTAAGGCCCCGCCTCACCCGCTACCTGGCCCTCCAGGACCCGGAGGAGGCAGGGCCTTACCGCATCCTGGTGGAGGAGGCCCGGGAGGAAGCCCTGCACATGATGCCCGAAGGAGAGGAGGTCCTGGCGGCGGAGCTATCCCTTTCCGGACGCCAGGCCTGGTCCAAGCTCCACGAGAACCTCACCAGCCAGATCACCGCGGTGGTGGACGGGGAGGAGTTGCCCATCACCCAGGTGCGGAACCTCTATTTCCGCCCCGAGGAGGAGGTGCGCAAGAAGGCCTACCAGGCGGAACTCAAAGCCTGGGAAGGCCACGAGGTGCCCCTGGCCTACGCCCTAAACGGGGTCAAGGGGGAAGCCTCGGTCCTGAACCGCAGGCGGGGCTACCGGGATGACCTCGAGCCCAGCCTGCACCGAAACCGCATCACCCGGAAGGCCCTCATGGCCCTCCTGGAAGCGGTGCGGGAAAGCCTTCCCCTCTTCCACCGCTACTACCTTCTGAAGGCCAAGGCTCTGGGCAAGGAAAGGCTGGACTGGTGGGACCTCTTTGCCCCCATCGGAAAGGGCCGGCGCTGGAGCCTGGAGGAGGCCCGGGACTTCATCCGGGAAAAGCTCGCCACCCTGGTCCCGAACGCCGCTAAAGTGGCGGAAACCGCATTCCAAGAGCGCTGGATGGACCTCCTGCCCCGCAAGGGCAAGATCGGCGGGGCTTACTGCATGGGAAGGGGCGGGGGCAAAAGCCTCATCCTGGCCAACTACGAGGAAAGCTTTGAGTCGGTTTCCACCCTGGCCCACGAGCTGGGCCACGCCTACCACAACTTCGCCCTGGCCCGGGTGCCCGCCAGCCTGCGGGAGGTGCCCATGACCCTGGCGGAGACCGCCAGCATCATGAACGAAACCCTGGTGGTGGAGGCGGCCCTTAAGGAAGTCTCCCCGGAAGAGGGGCTTCTCATCCTGGACGCCTACCTGCAAGGAGCGGCCCAGGTGGTGGTGGACATCTATAGCCGCTTCCTCTTTGAGTCCTGGGTCTTTGAGGGAAGGAAGGCCCGGGAGCTTTCCCCCAGGGAGTTCAAGGAGCTCATGCTGAAGGCCCAGAAGGAAGCCTACGGAGAGGTCCTCGCCACCCACCATCCCTACATGTGGGCGGTGAAGGGGCATTACTACGGCTCCGACTTCTACAACTACCCTTACACCTTCGGCCTCCTCTTCGGCTTGGCCGTGTACCAGGAGGCCAAGGAGGACCCGGGCTTTGCCGGGCGCTACGAGGAGCTTCTGGCCACCTCGGGCATGTACCGGGCCAAGGAGCTGGCGGCCCGCTACGGCTTTGACCTGGAAAACCCCGCCTTCTGGCGAAAGGGGTTTGCGGTTCTGGCCGAGAAGGTGGAGGAGCTGGAGAGGAGGCTTGCCTAGCCCAGCTGGGCGCCTTCCTGACCGTCCCCTGACCTGGGGAAGGTTAGGTTTATAGGATGCGCCTTTTGGTTCTTTGCACCCACAACTCCGCCCGCAGCCAGATGGCGGAGGGCTGGCTCCGGCACTGGGCCAGGGAAATGGGAGTGGACCTCGAGGTCCACTCCGCCGGCACCGAGAAGACCTTCGTCAAGGAAGAAGCCAAGCGGGTGATGGCCGAGGTGGGAATCGACCTTACGGGGCACTTCTCCAAAACCCTTTTTGAGCTCCCCGATCCCTGGAACTTCCACCTGGTTCTCACCGTGTGCGATGCCGCTAAGGAAGCCTGCCCCGCCTACCCCGCAAAGACGGAAAAGCGCCACGTTTCCTTCCCCGATCCCTCGGGAAAATCCCTGGAAGAGTGGCGCAGGGTGCGGGATGCCCTCGGGCGCATGGCCCGCTACCTGGTGGAAAACCTGAAAGTTGGCCGTATCCCCACAGACGAGGAGCTGGAGGAAGCCGCAAGGTAGCCCTATCGGGCCGACCCGGCCTCGAGGTCCCCGATGTGGATGGCCACCACCCCGAAGGTGAGGAGTTCGTAGCGCACCGTGAAGCCCGCTTCCTCCATCATGCCCCTTAAGGCTTCCGGCGGGGGAAAGGCCTCCACGCTTTCCGGCAGGTAGCGGTAGGCCCCGAAGTTCCCTGAAACCAAGCCTCCTAGGAAGGGGAGAATCCTCTGGAAATAAATGCGAAAAACCCGGCCAAAAATCCCTTGGGGAGGGGGAGGAAACTCCAGGATGACCAGCCGCCCCCCCGGGGCCAGGACCCGGCGGAGCTCGAAAAGAGCCTTACGGTAGTCGGCGAAGTTGCGGAAACCGAAGGCGATGGTGATGGCCTCAAAGCTTCCTTGGGGGAAAGGAAGGGAAAGGGCATCGGCTTCCAGAAACTCCACCGCAAGGCCCTGCGCCCGGGCTTTCCTGCGGGCAATCTCCAGCATGGGCAGGGCGAAGTCCGCCCCCACCACCTGAGCCGTGGGCGCCCTCCTCTTCAACATAAGGGCCAGGTCTCCCGTGCCCGTGGCCAGGTCCAGGATGCGCCTGGGATTTTTTTCTAAAGCCAGGGCCACCGCCCGCCTACGCCAGCGAAGATCGGTGCCAAAGGAAAGAAGCCGGTTTAAAAGGTCGTAGCGGGGAGCGATCTCCGCAAACATGCGCCGCACCCGCTCGGCCTTTTCCTGGGGAGAAACCTCCACGAAATGAAGTCTAGCACCGCCCGGGGCCGTAGACCTACGGGGCTAGGGTACAATCGTGGGCGTGTGGAAGGACCGTAAGCGCCTGGGAATCCTGGTGGCCCTGGGGGGAGGGGTTCTCCTCCTCCTCTGGTACCTGGCGCCCTGGGCGGTACCCCATCGCCTTTTTGGCGGCGAAGGCGTGCTTCTAAGCCCCTTCGGCCACCACCTGCCCCAAGGAACCCTGCCCCCGGGTTACCGGGATGGCTGGCTCTCTTGGGTCTTTTATCCCTCCTTGGTCTGGCTGGCCCTCACCCTGGTCCTGGCCTGGACCCCTAAGCCTGCCCGGAAGCTTTACCTCATGGGGATCCTGGGCCTAGGCCTCTTTCTCCTCACCTACCTTCTCTTTCAAGCCAGCGTGGCCCAGGTGAACGCGGGTGCAGAAAGGCCCATCCTCAGGCGGTACACCCTGGGGCTTGGCAGCTACGCCACCTTGGCCTATAGCCTCTACCTTCTCCTCCTGGCCCGGCTTTTCTCTCCTGGGGGGCTAGCCTTTCTGGTGCGCCGCCGGGGGGTGGTGGTGCCCCTCTTCTCCCTCCTCCTGGCCTCCTTGTTGGGTGGCGTCATCGTGGCGGTGATGAAGGCGAACCCCGGGGAGGCTAAGACCTTGCGAGAAGCCGCCATGTTGAAGCTGGACCTCATCACCTACACCTACCAGCTCCTCTATAGCCCCTTGGTCAACCCCTCAGGCTTCCTGCAAAGCCTCCTCCTGGCTACTCCCCTGATCCTCACCGGCTTGGCCGTGGCTTTAGGCTTCCGCGGGGGGCTCTTCAACATCGGGGCCCCGGGGCAGCTCATCCTAGGAGGCATCGCCGCCATGCTGGTGGGGGTGTACCTGCCGGGACCCAGGTGGCTGGTACTGCCCCTCGCCATCCTGGCCGCCGCTTTGGCCGGGGGGCTATGGGGCGCCCTGCCTGGTTGGCTCAAGGCCCGTTTTGGGGCCCACGAGGTGATCAACACCATCATGCTGAACTACATCGCCGCAAGCCTCTTCCTTTTCCTTATCTCCTCCAACGAGTACAAGTTCTTCGGCTACACCCTGTACCTGCCCTTCAAGTACCCCGGGTACGAGGCCCGGAGCTACGAGATTCGACCCGAGGCCCGCATCCCCCACTGGACCGAGCTGGTGGCCCCAGGGGGGGAGCTTTCCTTCGCCTTGCCCTTGGCCCTCCTCCTGGGCCTCCTGGGCTACTTCCTCACCAGAAAAAGCCTGGGCCACCGGGTGCTCCTGGGCCTCCTGGCCGGGATGGTGGGGTACTTGGTGGGGGGGTTTCTTCCGGGGCCTGCGGTGAACTTCGGCCCGGACCTCACCTCGGTGCGGCTCAACGGGGCCTTCCTCTTGGCCCTTCTGGCCCTTCTCTTCTTCCACTTCTACGTCTTCCGCACCGTGGGGGGATACGAGCTTAGGGCCATGGGCCTGGCCCCCAAGGCGGCGGAGTACGGGGGGGTGCTCTCTGGGCGGAAGATGGTCCTCACCATGTTCCTGGCAGGAGCCTTGGCGGGTCTGGCCGCCACCCACTACGTGCTGGGCGGGGGGATTGACGAGTACCGCCTGAAGCAATCCCTTCCCTATTCCGTGGGCTTTGACGGCATCGCCGTGGCCCTGATGGGCCAGAACACCCCCTTGGGGGTGGGCCTCGCCGCCTGGCTTTTCGGCATCCTCCTCACGGGAGGATTGCAGGTGAACCTGCAGCTCGGCATCAGCCGGGAACTGGTGGCGGTGCTTCAGGCCTTGATCGTTCTCTTCATCGCCGCAGGGGGCTTTTTGCCCCGCTACTTCACCGACCCCCTGCGGGCAGCCGAGGTGGAACTTAGGGAAGAAAGTCGAAAGCGAGGGGAAAGGGAGGAGACCCCATGAACCTGGACGCTGCCTTTTGGATCGCCCTCTTCTTCTCCACCCTGCGCCAGACCACCCCCCTTTTGCTCACCGCCTTGGGGGGGATGTTTTCCGAAAGGAGCGGGGTGGTGAACATCGCCCTCGAGGGCATCATCCTCTTCGGAGCCCTCACCGCCGCGGTGGTGGTGGAAAGGGTGGAACACACCTTAGGCCCCGGCCCCCATCCCTGGCTTCCCTGGCTTGGGATCCTAAGCGCCATGCTGGTGGGAGGGCTGGTGGCCCTGGTGCACGCGGTGGTCTCCATCAAATACCGGGCCGACCAGATCATCAGCGCCACCGCCATCAACCTCCTGGCCCTGGGAGCCCCTAGCCTGGTGCTCACCTACTTCTACGGCAACGCCACCAACTCCAAGGAGGTGGCAAACCGCCTGCCCCTTTGGGGGCCGGAGGGCTTTGCCCTTTCCCCTTTGGTCTACCTGGCCTTCCTCCTGGTCCCCCTAAGCTGGTGGGTCCTCTTCAAGACCCCCTTTGGCCTGCGGCTCAGGGCCGTGGGCGAGCATCCCGAAGCCGCCGACACCCTGGGGATCAACGTGTACCGCATGCGCTACATTGGGGTGGTGCTCTCCGGGATCCTGGCGGGCCTTGCCGGGGCCTACCTGGCCATCGGCTTTCTCAACCAGTTCGTGCGGGGCATGTCCGCGGGGATGGGGTTCATCTCCCTGGCGGCCATGATCTTCGGGAAGTGGCACCCCTTGGGCATCCTTTTCTCCACCCTGCTTTTCGGCTTCGCCAGCGCCTTGGCCATCCAGCTTCAGGGCACGGAGATCCTGCCCGCGGTCTTGGTGCAGGCCTTCCCCTATGTGGTCACCATCTTGGTGCTGGCGGGCTTCATGGGCAAAAGCCGACCCCCGGCGGCGGTGGGAAGGCCCTACGAGAAGTGAAGGACCTTGACCCACCGCCCCAGGCGGTAGCGGAGGGTGAGGGCGCTGCCGTCCTGGAAGCGGAGCTCCACCCGCCCCTTTCCCAAGGCGAAGCCCGCCACCTCCTCCGCCCCTAGACCCTGGGCGAAGTGGGCGAAGCCATCCGAGCGCAGGTAGAGGAAACCCTCCCCCCCAGGGGTGAGGAGGAAGATCTGGGCCTCGGTGCCCTGGCGGTTCAGCACCAGGCGGCGCACCTTTCGGGCGAAAACCTGGGCCCCGCTCATCCTAAGCCAGTTCCTCCTTGGACACCTCCACCGCCTTCCCCTCCTCCAGGAGGAGCTCCACCGTCCCCTTCAAGGGGTTCACCTTTTGCACCTTGCCGCACACCCCCTCCTTGGTGCAGACCCGGGCGTTCTTGCGGGGAAGCTCCTTAAGAAGCTCCTGGTACACGGGATGCTCGTAAACCAGGCAGCAAAGAAGCCGGCCGCAAGGACCCGAGATCTTCTCGGGGTTCAGGGGAAGCCCCTGGTCGCGGGCTAACCTAATGGAAACCTGGGCGAAACCCTGAAGCCAGGTGGAGCAACAAGACTCCATCCCGCAGGCGCCCAAGGTGCCCAGGTAGGCGGCCTCCTCCCGGGGGCCCTCGGCCAAAAACTCCACTCGAGCCCCGAAGCGCTCGGAAAGCTCCCGGGTAAAGCGCTTGAGGTTCACCCGCTCCTCCGCGGCGTAGTGCACGGAAAGGTGCCGGCCATCCAGGGTGAAGTCGCACCCCAGGACCTTGGCCCTCACCCCCTCTTCCCGAAGGCGGGCCCGCAGGTAAAAGGCCGCCTCCTCCGCCTTGGCCCGGAGCCTCGAGGCCAGGTCCAGATCCTCCTTGGTGGCCAGGCGCACCACCTCCCCGGCCTCCTTCTCCTTGCGGGGCGGGGTGCGCACCTTGCCCACCTCCAGGCCCCGGCTGGTGCGCACCACCACATACGCCTCCAGGGGCGGGGGATCCCCCTGGAAGCGGAAGTAGCGCAGGACAGGGGTGCGGGCTTTGCGCAGGTCGGCGTGCAGGCGAACGCCCACGGTCATGTTTCCAAGTCTAAGGCCAATCGGGCCAGGACCAGGTCCGGGCTCACATACCGCTCCAAGGCCTCCCGAGCCGCCTCGAGGGCCAGAAGCGCCCGCGGACGGTGGCGGAAGGCGGCATAAAGGGCGAAAACCCCTTCCTCATCCGCAAAAAGCTCCTTCAGAAGGGTAAACCGCCGCCAGGAGGAGGCGCCATCCACCTCCCTGGCCTTCTCCATACGGGCGCGAAAGGCATCGAGGTCGGCTAGGGCCCTCAGAAGCCGGCCTGGAGCCCCGCCGGCGTAAGCCAGAAGCTCCGGGTCCTGGGTCAAGGGGTAAAGCCGCTCCTCGGGCACCGGGGCAAAGGCCACCTCCAGGGCCCGGCTGGCCAAGGTGGGAAGCAGGGTGGCGCGGCTTGGGGCGATGAGGACGATACGCCCGTAGGAGGGAGGTTCCTCCAGAAGCTTTAAGAGGGCGTTGGCCGCCGCCTCGGTGAGGAGGTGGGCGGCATCCAGGATGGCCACCTTGACCCGCTCCCGGGGGTGGGTGGCAAACCAGTCGAAAAGGGGTTCCACCTCCTCAAGGCGGATCTCCACCCGCCCCTTCAAACCCCGCTCCGGGGGACCTATCTCCAGAAGGTCGGGGTGCTCCCCCAAGGCAGGGGGAGGGAACCCCCGGTTCAGCCCCCAGGCGTACCAGCGGGCCACCAGGCGCCTCCCCACCCCTTCCGGCCCCGAGAAGAGCAGGGTAGAGGCGCCAAGCCGGGGCAGGAGCTCCAGGACGGCCTCGTGGCCGATTATTCCCCAAGGGTCAGGCGGGTGTAGAGCCACGCGGGAAACCCCTCCTCCGCCAGGCGCTGGGCCACCTTATCCAGATTGTACCTCACCCGGAAAAAGGTGATCCCGTCCCCTTCCCACAGGGCAGACTTGACCGTTATACCGCATAGAGCCCCAGGAACCTGAGGGCGGAGAGGGGATGGAAGGAGAAGGTCTCCAGGGCCGCCTTCTTCTTCCGCACCCCCCTGCGGTACAGCAGGGACACCAGAAAGGCCCGGAGGACCGCCAAGACTTGCGCCCCCACGCCCCGCACCTGGCAGGCGTCCTCATGGAGGAGGACGTCCCGTACCCAAAAGGACCGGTTCTCCACCTCCCACCGGGAAAGGAGAAGCTCCCCAAGCCGCCTCGCGTCCGCCTCCTCGGCTCCCAAGCTGGTGAGGGCGTAGCTCGCCGCGCGCCGTACCTCCCCCGTCCCCTTGT
>NZ_AUIW01000011.1 GCF_000423905.1 Thermus antranikianii DSM 12462
AAGGGGACGGGGGAGGTACGGCGCGCGGCGAGCTACGCCCTCACCAGCTTGGGAGCCGAGGAGGCGGACGCGAGGCGGCTTGGGGAGCTTCTCCTTTCCCGGTGGGAGGTGGAGAACCGGTCCTTTTGGGTACGGGACGTCCTCCTCCATGAGGACGCCTGCCAGGTGCGGGGCGTGGGGGCGCAAGTCTTGGCGGTCCTCCGGGCCTTTCTGGTGTCCCTGCTGTACCGCAGGGGGGTGCGGAAGAAGAAGGCGGCCCTGGAGACCTTCTCCTTCCATCCCCTCTCCGCCCTCAGGTTCCTGGGGCTCTATGCGGTATAACGGTCAAGTCTGTAAAGGCCCTAAGGCGGGGTGCGGGGGCTTGCAAAATAGGGAAACGATGGGCTTCTTTGACCGATTGAAAGCCGGCCTCGCCAAGACGCGGGAAACCCTCCTCAAGGCCATCCCCTGGGGCGGAAGCCCGGAGGAGGTCCTGGAGGAGCTGGAAATGGCCCTCCTTGCCGCCGACGTGGGCCTCGAGGCCACCGAGGAGCTCCTGGCCGAGGTAAGGGCCTCGGGGCGGAAGGACCTGAAGGAGGCCGTTAAGGAGAAACTTGTCCAGATGCTGGAGCCGGACGAGCGCCGGGCCACCTTGAGGAAGCTTGGCTTCCGCCCGCAAAACCCCAAGCCCATAGAACCCCAGGGCCACGTGGTCCTGGTGGTGGGGGTGAACGGGGTGGGCAAGACCACCACCATCGCCAAGCTGGGCCGCTATTACCGGAACCTGGGCAAGAAGGTGATGTTCTGCGCCGGGGATACCTTCCGCGCCGCCGGGGGAGCCCAGCTTTCCGAGTGGGGGAAACGCCTGGACATCCCCGTGATCCAAGGGCCGGAAGGCGCCGATCCCGCCGCTTTGGCCTTTGATGCGGCAAGCGCCCGGAAAGCCAGGGGTTACGACCTCCTCCTGGTGGACACCGCAGGCCGCCTCCACACCAAGCACAACCTGATGGAGGAGCTGAAGAAGGTGAAGCGGGCCATCGCCAAGGCCGACCCCGAGGAGCCCAAGGAGGTCTGGCTGGTACTGGATGCCGTCACCGGGCAAAACGGCCTGGAGCAGGCCAAGCGCTTCCACGAGGCGGTGGGGCTCACCGGGGTCATCGTCACCAAGCTGGACGGCACCGCCAAGGGGGGGGTCCTCATCCCCATCGTGCGCACCCTCAAGGTGCCCATCAAGTTCATCGGCGTAGGGGAAGGCCCTGACGACCTCCAGCCCTTCGACGCCGAGGCCTTTGTGGAAGCCCTCCTGGAGGGGTAATTAACGGGTCTTCAGGCGCTGGCTTGCCCGGTGCCAAGGTCGGGATTAGAATAGTGGCAAATGAGCCCTTCCAGGGAAGAAGTTGTTGCCCACTACGCTGACAGGCTTCACCAAGTTCTTCAGAAAACCATAGCGCAGAACCCCAACGAGGCTGAGTTCCGAAGAGCGGTAGAGCCTCTATTGGAGGAGTTTTTACGGGAAATGGGCCTCGAGCCCCTAGCCCGAGCAGAGTACACCTTAGCACAGGGACGGGCCGATGCCATCTTTAATCGCTTGGTCATCGAGTACGAGCGCCCCGGTGTCCTCAAGCCCAAGCCAGACGCCGCCACACGGCATGCGGTGCAACAGGTTAAGGATTACCTGTCCGGCATCGCCCAGAGGGAGCGGCATGCCAAGGAACGCCTAGCAGGTGTGGCGTTTGACGGGCGCTATTTGATCTTCGTCCGGCACATGGGGGAAAGGTGGGTGGAGGAACCTCCCGTGGAGGCCAATCCCCACTCGCTCAAGCGCTTCCTCACCTGGCTTGCGGGCTTGGCTTCGGGGATTGCCCTGACCTCGGAAAACCTCAACCGGGACTTCAGCATAGAGCAATTGCGCACCCAAACCATCCTCCGGGGGCTTTACCAAGCTTTGGAAAAGGCCCTGGCGGAAGAGGGTCTGGTCCGCCAGCTCTTTGAGCAATGGCGCATCTTCTTCAGCGAGGCCATAGACTACTCCGAAACCTTTGGCGGGCGCAAGTTGGAACCGCTTAAAAAATGGGTGCGCAAAGCAGGTCTCCACATCCAAACCCCAGAAGAAGCCGAGCGTTTCTTCTTCGTCCTCCACACGTACTTCGCCCTATTGGCCAAGCTGCTCGCCTGGCTGGCCCTTTCCCGCCACATGGGGGTTAGGCTGGGAGCCCCGGTGTTCTCTGCCCTTGCTGCCGCAGACGGGGAAACCCTGCAGAAGAGGCTTGGGGAGATGGAGTCGGGAGGCATATTCCGGCAGTACGGCATCCTCAACCTTCTGGAGGGGGATTTCTTCGCCTGGTACCTTCACGCCTGGAGCAGCGAGGTGGAGCGCGCCCTCCGTGCCCTCATCGAACGCCTAGATGAGTACGACCCCACCACCCTCTCCCTCTTCCCCGAGGAAACCCGGGACCTTTTCAAAAAGCTCTATCACTACCTCTTACCCCGGGAAATACGCCACAACCTGGGGGAGTACTACACACCGGATTGGCTCGCATGGCGCCTCCTGGTGCAGCTGGACAATACCTTTTTCGCCGGAACCCCCTCGCCCAATGACGAAAAGTTACGCCAGAAGCTCCTTAGCACCCGATTTTTAGACCCCGCATGCGGATCCGGTACTTTCCCGGTCCTTGTCATCGGAAGGATGCTGGAGTTGGGCAGATTGTTGATGGTTCCGGAGAGGGACCTCTTAGAAGCCATCCTCAAGAACGTGGTGGGCTTCGACCTCAACCCCCTGGCCGTCCTCACGGCACGGGTGAACTATCTACTGGCCATTTCCGACCTCCTTCAGTACCGCCAGGGGGATATCACCATACCCATTTACCTGGCCGACTCGGTCCGTACACCCGCCGAGGGGCAGGACCTTTTTAGCCAGGGCATCTTCGTCTTCCCTACCGCGGTGGGTGATTTCCAGGTGCCGGCAGCTCTGGTGACTGCCCCTAAACGTTTCGACCGCTTCTGCGAGATCTTGGAAAGCAGCATCCGGTCCGAGGTAGACCCGCAAGCCTTTTTGGAACGCACCCGCAGGGAGCTGGACCTTAACCCAAGCGAATGGGATGACAATGCCCGTAAGCTGGCTGAGGAGCTTTATACCAAGCTTCTAGACCTTCACAGAAGAGGTCTCAACGGCCTATGGGCGCGGCTTCTCAAGAACAACTTCGCCCCCCTAACTGTGGGACGGTTTGACTACATCGTGGGCAACCCGCCCTGGATTAACTGGGAACACCTGCCCGATGAATACCGTGAAAGCATCAAACACCTCTGGCTCCGTTACCGGATAGCTGGCTCCTACACAGGTGGGCGTCCCCGGCTCGGAGCGGTCAAGGTGGACATATCCGCCCTCATGACCTACATCGTGGTTGACAACTTGCTCAAAAATGGCGGCAAACTGGGCTTCGTCATCACCCAATCGCTCCTGAAAACTGCAGCGGGGGCTGGATTCCGGCGCTTAAGCATCCCTACGGAAAAGGGCAAGGAAGTCCCTCTTCGCATTGTGTACGTGGACGACATGGTGGACCTCAACCCCTTTGAAGGTGCTTCTAACCGAACCGCTGTAATCGTGCTAGAAAAAGGTAAGCCAACCCAGTACCCCGTGCCCTATACCGTGTGGCGCAAGAACAGGGGCGTGCGCTTCACCTACGATAGCACCCTGGAGGACGTACAGGCTGCCACACGCCGGCTCCAGTTCCAGGCCCAACCCGTGGACCCCGACAACCCCACCTCTCCCTGGCTCACCGCTCGCCCGAAGGCGCTGCGCGCCGTGCGCAAAATCCTAGGCCAGTCCGACTATGAGGCTCACGCTGGCGTATACACCGGAGGGGCAAATGCCGTTTACTGGGTAGAACCAGTACTGAAACGCCCCGATGGGCTCTGGGTAGTGCGCAACCTGACCGAAGGGGCCAAGGTGAAGGTAGAGGAGGTAACCGAAACCATTGAGCCTGATCTTCTCTATCCACTCCTTCGTGGCCGCGATGTGCAGCGCTGGCGGGCTGAACCTTCAGCGTGGATAATCATCCCGCAGGACCCTAACAACCCAAGCCGGGCCTATCCGGAGGCAAAACTCAAAGTTGACTATCCTAGACTTTATGCCTACCTTAAGCAATTTGAATCCGTACTACGCCGACGGGCTGCTTTTCAGCAGATCCTTTGCAAGCGTGAGCCTGAGTTTTACGGAATCATGGACATTGGCCACTACTCCTTCTCCCCCTGGAAGGTGGTGTGGACAAGGCTCGCCAAGATTGAGGCGGCGGTGGTTGGCTTGCATGGGAGAAAACCAGTCATACCACAAGAAACCGTCAGCTTGGTTCAATGTGACACGAAAGAAGAGGCATACTATATCGCCGCGTTAGTCAACTCGACGGCCTTCCAGTTTGCCGCTACCTCCTATAGCCAAGAGGGTGGCAAAAGCATGGGATCTATGCACATCCTCGAGCACATCCGCATTCCACGCTACCAACCCACCGACCCCGTACATCGGCGGCTTGCGGAGCTGTCGCAGGCGGCGCACAAAGCGGCCCAGGCGGGAGATGAAAAGCGCTTAGAGGCCCTGGAGGCAGAAATCGACCGGGAAGCGGCTAAGCTTTGGGGCCTGACGGAAGCCGAGCTCAGAGAGATTCAAGAGAGCCTACGGGAGCTGGAGGGAGAGGTACCTGCAGCAGAGGAAGAAGCATGAGGGCTCTTCAAGATTTGCGGCACGTCCTGAAAACCCTTGCCCAGGAAGCAGAGGTGCTCTCTGCTGTGGGTGGCGCGGTGGAGGACCTCGAGCGGCCTGATTTTGAGGAACGGGAGGACCAGGCCCTCAACGAAGATGAGCGAATCTTCGAAACCATCTTTGAGAAAAGCTTGGATGGAACCAAACCCAGCCTCTATCGGCCTACCCCGCCCCTAACCCGAAGCAAAAGGCACCTTTTCCGTTACTTTTTGGATGGCTCCTTCCGTTCCTACTTCCTGGGCACTCTCCTCGAACACGAGCGGGAAACCCCCGTTCACTTTGCCCAAATCGGGGCCTGTGTGCTTCGCCGCGAGGATAATGGCTCGGTGCGGCGGGAAGTTTTAGAGATACGGAACCTCCTCCTTGCGGGTAGAAAGCGCCTCTCTCCTGAGCTGTGGAACAAACTGGAAAACGCCACCACCATGGCGGGTATACGGCTTGTGGATCTGGAAGAACGAGACATCGTGTCCCGCGTACTCTCCGACTTCGACCTGCGCAATAAGGCAGCGGGTAAGGTGCGATTTGAAATGCACAACTTAGAAGCCGAGCTCATCAGGGAAGTTCTACCCCGACTAGCGATGGACCGTTGGCTGGTAGTAGACGGTTCCCTTCAGTTTCAACCCACCCTCAACGACTTAAGCCAGAAAGACGGAATACAACCCGTGCTGGGTGTGGCCAAAAACTTCCGTAAGGATCCTCAGTTCATCTTTGGACGAGGGCCCCGGAGCGAGCGCCGCTCCATCTACAAACTCCTTGCTGAGCTGGAACCCTATCACCGCACCGCCGCCTATAGCGCCCGGCAGGGCAAACTGGTCTTCTGGTACGTCCGGTTGCGGGAGCAAACCCAAATGGACTACCCCCTTATGGGGGTGGTTAAGGCTGAGCTGGTCAACCCCTCCCAGGAGCCGGTACCCTCGGAGTTGATTGACCTGTTATCCCGTGCCCTGGTGGCGGAAAGAAGCGTCACCCCCCACGGCCAAGACCGTCGGTGGCATGCCCATCTGTATCCTATCTTTCTAGCCGAGCGGGCCATCAAGGAAAGCCTGGTGTCCCGGGAAGTAGTGCAACAGTTTCTGAAATGGAGGTGAGCTATGCCTGAACCCACCGAACGCCCAGTAATAGGCCTCTCCTCGGCCACCACCAACCAGCCTAACTCCTCCGACGAGTTCCACTTCTGGCTGGCACCGGAGGTCATCGTCAACCCCTTCGACATCGTGGAAGCCGAGCAGGTGGCTCCCGGAGGCGAAAAAAGCCGCACCTTTGGCATCGTGACTACCCTGGAACACACCACCGATGCCCCAAGCCACCTCTCCAACTACATCTCCAACGACTTCGGCCAGGTGTCCACCGAACCCAATACTCTCCGCCAGGGCACCACTATTGCCCGGGTGGCCGTGCTTTCCAACGACCAGGACATCTACATGCCGGTGATGAACGACCGGCCCGTGCGCTTTGCTGACGAGAGCGGGATCCATGTTGCCCTGGGCATAGACCAGGTGCCGGAGCGTTACCGGGTTCCCGCCGGACTGATCAGGATGTCCAACGGCACCCAGGCGGTAGTCTATCTAGATAGCCGCTATATCCTAGGGCCTGAGGGCGCGCACGTGAACATAAGCGGCATCTCGGGCCTGGCCACAAAAACCTCCTACGCCATCTTCCTCATCCAGTCCATCCTGCAAAAGGTGGAAAACCGAGACCGCATAGGGGTCATCATCCTTAACGTCAAGCACGGCGACCTTCTTTCCATCGACCAGCCGCCCCCCAAGGGCCTGGAGCCGGAACAGCATGAGCTTTGGGAAAGACTGGGCCTTATCCCCAAGCCCTTCAGCAACGTACGCTACCTTCTTCCCTACGGTAAAGACACCCCCACCACAGGCCGGCCCAACAGCTTCCGCCTTCCCGAACGCAACTGGTTCCTGTACGCTTACTCCTTGCAGGATACCTACAACAAGCTGGATCTCCTCCTCTCCAACATCCCCGACCCCTGGGACACCGTGGGCGCCCTCATCGGGGAGATCACCCAAGGCCTTTCCGACCCCAGAACGGGGCAATGGGGACCGTCGGGAAAGTGGAAGGGCGTGCAAGACTGGCAAACCCTGCTCAACGGCGAGCCCCTTGTCAAGGATGGGCAAGCCCAGCCGGTAGGGGACGTGCGTGCCCAATCGGTGGCCCGGTTTAGGCGGCTACTCCGCCGCATCGTCCAGACCCGTCAAACAGGAATCTTCATTCCTCAGCGCCCAAGGCACGTCAAAAACCTAAGCGAGGAAATCGCTAAGATCCGGGGTGGGGAAACCATTGTGGTGGACATCGCTCGCCTAGCGGACGACGAGCAGACCCTGGTCTTTGGCGATATCCTGCGCACCATCTACAACCTCTATGCGGAGGAAGGTAGCGAGCGCGAAGACTTGCCGGAAAAGGTCATCATCTTCGTAGACGAGCTTAACAAGTACGCTCCTGCACGGGAGAAGGAATCGCCCATCCTGGAACAGGTCCTGGACATCGCCGAACGGGGCCGGTCCTTGGGGGTGGTCCTGTTTGGAGCAGAGCAGTTCATGAGTGCGGTGCACGAACGGGTAGCGGGCAACTCCGCCACTTTGGTCCTCGGGCGAAGCGGCTCCGCCGAGCTTTCCTCCTCCGTTTACCGGTTCCTGGACCCCGCCATTAAGGCCAACATCTCTCGCCTGCAAAAGGGCGAGCTAATCCTAAGCCACGCCACCTTCCGGCAGCCGGTTAAAATCTCCTTCCCCAAGCCCGCCTATTTGCAAGAAGGTGCCACCTAGAAATAGGGCTCTCTCCTAGGCACCAGGGTGGGCAGACGGTATGCTCTCCCCATGAACCGCGCTCCGCTTGCACCCGTCGTACTCGCCTTCGCCTGGGTGGTGGCCCTGGTGGCCACCTTAGGAAGCCTCTACTACTCCGAGGTGCGGCTTTTCCTTCCCTGTGAACTCTGCTGGTACCAGCGCATCTTCATGTACCCGCAGGCGGTCCTCTTGGGCCTGGCCCTTTGGCGGCAGGACCTTTCCGTCTGGCCCTACGCCCTCACCCTTTCCCTCATCGGAGGAAGCATCAGCACCCTGCACCTTATGGAGCAGCGCTTCCCCGACCTCTTCACCCTGGCCTGTAAGCCCCCGGTGCCCTGCTCCGTGGAGTACATCCCCCAGTTCCCCATCCCCTTGCAGGCCCTGATCGCCTTCCTCCTCATCGCCCTCAGCATGGGGTTTTTGGCCCGCGAGGCCCGTCAAAGGGGGTAGCCGAGGCCCTCGAGGACCGCCCGCACCCGGAAGATCAGGAGGTCCTCCGGGGAGTAGACCACCTGCACCCTTTCCCAGACCCCCTTCTCCACCGGGGCCAGGGCCACCAGGGCATGGAAGGGCTGGAGTACGTCTAGGCTAAGCCGCCCCCCCGCATAGAGGAGGAGGTCCACCTTCAAGGAAAGGGCCCTGGCCTCCTCCGGCCTCAGGGCCACGTGCCCCCGGGCCCGCTCCGGCAGGCGGGCCAAAAAGCTATCCCCTTCGGCGAAGCTTGAGGCCACCACGGAAACCTGGCCCAGGGGCCTGAGGAAAGGAGCCAGGGAGGGCCTCAAAGGCCCAAGCCATAGCCCCCTGGCCCCGGGAAAGTGGGCGGAGAGAAACCGCTCCAGGGCCACCCCTTCCGTGTACTGCCCCATAAGCCCCCCCACCCGGGGGACCACCAGGTCCAAAAGCCCTGCCTCCCGGGCCTCCGCCTCCAGGGAAAGGCTTGGGGCCAGGTCCTTGGGAGGCGGCAGGGCCTCCGCCAGCACCGCCCCGGCCAGGCCCAAAGGGGCCAGGCAGGGGAAGAGGGCAAAGGGATCCTGAACCTCCACGGGATAAGGGAAAAGGGGAAGCCTGGCCGTGGCCACCTCGGCCACCAGGCGGTCAAACAGGGGAGAAGGCACCCGGTGGAGAAAGATCAAGGGGCGAACTTTCTGATACTCCGGGCGCACGGCCTCACCCCACGGGCCTCAGGTCGGCGTACTTGAGGGAAAGCCGCTTCAGGCCCACCCCTTCGAAGTGCACCGTCACCTCGTCCCCCATGGCCGCCACCACCGTGCCCTGGCCGAAACGGGGGTGGATCACCTTCTCCCCACCCCTATAGGCCCCGGGCTTGGAGGCCCGGGCTTCACTGGGGGCAGGGGAGGGGGAAACCCTGGCCGAGGCCCGGTAGGGGTCGTACTCCTCGTAAAGCCCTCCCTCCACCTCCTCCAGGAAACGGCTTGGCCGGGTAGCCTCCGTGCGCCCGTAAACCTCCCGCTCCTCGGCGTAGGAAAGGTAAAGCCTCTCCTGGGCCCGGGTCACCCCCACGTAGAAGAGGCGGCGCTCCTCCTCGAGGCCCTCCAGGGTGCTCAAGGAGGAGCGGTGGGGCAAAAGCCCTTCCTCCACCCCCACCACGAAGACCACGGGGAACTCCAGCCCCTTGGCGTTGTGCAGGGTCATCAGGGCCACCTTGCCCGCGGGCTCCCCCGGCTCCTCCGCCCGGGCGGTGAGGGCCACCTTGTCCAGAAACTCCATAAGACCCTCCGCCTCCTTGGCTGCCCGGAGAAGTTCCTCCACGTTCTCCAGGCGGTCCTCGTAATCCTCAGGGTAAGCCTCCCGCAGGTAAGCGGGGTAGTCCGTGGCCTCGAGGAGGTGGCGGAAAAATCCCTCCGCCGGTCCAAAGGCCAGTTCCTGGAGCTCCTCCATCAGAGCCAGGAAGTGGCGCAAGGGGGCAGGGCGGGGCAGAACCTCTGCCGCCACCCTGAGGGCCTCGAAGAGGGGAAGCCCCTTCTCCCTGGCGAGGGCCTCCACCTTCTCCACCGTAGCCGTGCCGATGCCCCGGGGAGGGGTGTTCAGCACCCGCTTCAGGCTCACCCCATCCAGGGGGTTCAGGCTCAGGCGGGCGTAGGCCAAAAGGTCCTTCACCTCCGCCCGTTCAAAGAACCCCACCCCCCCCACCACCCGGGCTGGAACCCCCCGGGAGGCCAGGGCCTGCTCCAGGAGGCGGCTTTGGGCGTTGGTGCGGTAGAGGACCGCCACCCAGTCGAAGGGAGGCCCCAAACGCAGGATCTCTTCGGCCACGAAGCGGGCCTCGTCCCGGGCATCCCGGGCCCGGTAGAGGCGCACGGGCTCCCCCCCGGGCTTCACGGGCCTCAAGGTCTTCTCCAGGCGCAGGGCATTGTTCACGATGAGGGCGTTGGCGAAGCGCAGGATGGCCTCGGTGGAGCGGTAGTTCTCCTCGAGGCGGTACACCTTGGCCCCGGGAAAGTCCCGGGTGAACTCCAGGATGTTCTTGATGTCCGCGGCGCGGAAGGAGTAGATGCCCTGGTCCGGGTCCCCCACGGCCATGAGGTTGGCCTCCTCCCCCGCCAGGAGCCGGGTGAAACGGTACTGCACGGGATTGGTGTCCTGGTACTCGTCCACGTGGATGAAGCGGGCCCGCCTCCTGACCCGCTTCAAGACCTCAGGGTCCTCCTCCAGGAGGCGCAGGGCATAGAGGAGGATGTCCCCGAAGTCCAAGGCCCCTTGGGCCTTAAGGGCCTCCTCGTAGCGCTTCAGCACGTCCAGAAGCCTCCCCCGGCTGAGCCCGGCGTAGTAGTCGGGAAGCTCCAAAAGCAGGGACTCGGGAGCCTCCCCCCGGTTCTTGGCCCGGTCCAAAAGGGCCTTGATGGGCCCGGGCCTGGCGGCAAGGCCGAGCTCCTTCAACACCTCTTTGATGAGGGCGGTCTGGTCGTCCTCGTCGTAGACCACGAATCCCGGCTTCAACCCCACCCTTTCCCCATAGACCCTCAGGATCCGCAAGGCAGCGGAGTGGAAGGTGGAAACCCAAAGCTCCCCCGCACCCTTCACCATGCGCTTAAGGCGCTCCTTCATCTCCTCGGCGGCCTTGTTGGTGAAGGTGACCGCCAGGATCTCCGAGGGGAAGACGCCCCTCTTGGCGATGAGGTAGGCCACCCGGTGGACCACGGTGCGGGTCTTGCCGCTTCCCGCCCCCGCCACCACCAGGGCCGGTCCCTCAAAGTGCAAAACCGCCTGGCGCTGGGCCTCGTTCAGGGAGCGAAGGAGCTCGTCTCCCGGATGGCTGCTTTGGGGCCCCTGCATCCCCGAGGAACCGCGCTGACCCTCGAGCTCCACGGGGGAGAGTGTACCACGGGGTAGACTTTAAGGCATGGAGCTCTACTCCACCCAAGACGGCTTCCTAGGGGAGATCGCCAAGGGGTTCACCTTCGCCCACCTGGCCCGGGTGGCGGCGGGGTTTGGAGCCAGGCTCGAGGCGGAAGGGATCCGCCGGGTGGTGGTGGCCCACGACACCCGCTTCCTGGCCCAGGAGATGGCGGAGGAGGCGGCGGGGATCCTGGGGGGAATGGGCCTGGAAACCTTCCTCCTGAAAGGCCCTTCCCCGTTTCCCCTTTTCGGCTTTGCCCTAAAGGAACTGGAAGCGGCCGGGTTTTACCTCACCGCCAGCCGCAAGCCCGCCCGCTACCAAGGCGTGAAGCTCCGCCTGGGCCCGGGGAAACCCCTTTCCCCGGAAGGGATGGCCCTTCCCCAGGAGGCCCCGCAGAAGCGGGGAAGCTTCCAGGTCCTGGATCGGAAAAAGGCCTACCTGGAGCACCTGGCCCAAAGCACTGGCCAAGGAGCCCAGGGAAAAAAGGGGGTGGTTTACCTGGACACCCTGGGAGGAGCAGGGGGAGGGGTGCTGCCCGGGGTTTTCAAGCTCCTGGGCCTCGAGGCGGAACTTAGGGAACTCCACCCCCTCCCCCACCCCCTCTTCTATGGAGTGGACCCCGACCCCAAGCCGGAAAACCTCCCCACCCTCCTCGCCCTCATGAGGGCGGTGGAACCCCCGGCGGTGGGCTTCGCCCTGGATGGGGATGCGGACCGCCTTGCCGTGGTCTTGCCCGGGGGGGAGGTTCTGCCCCAAGACCAGGTCGTAAAGGTCCTCGAGGGGGCCTTGGAGGAAAAGGAGGTCCAGGGAGATGGCCAGGGCAGCTACCTTTTCCCCTGGCATCTTCCCGAACCCGATCCCTTCCTGGCCGCCCTGCTCCTTTTGGGGAAGCTCCTATGAAAGAAGTCCTCCCAGGCCTCTACCAGATTCCCGTGCCCATTCCCTATCCCCTGAAGACGGTAAACCTCTACCTTTTCCGGGGGAACGGGGAGGTGGCCCTTCTGGACACCGCCTTGGGTACCAAGACGGCCCGGGGCACCCTGGAGCTCAGCCTGGCGGAGCTTGGTCTTTGCTTTACCGACGTCAAGACCGTCCTTCTCACCCACCACCACCCGGACCACTACGGCCTGGCGGGCTTTTTTGAAGGGCTTGGGGCCCGGGTATGGCTGCACGAGGAGGAGGGAGGGCGGGGCCACCTCTTCTGGCTTCAACCCGAAGCCTTTGAGGAGGCCAGCTGGCGGCTTTTCCTGGACCACGGCACCCCGGAGGAAGCCCTTATGGGCATCCGGGAAACCATGGCCAAAACCCGGGAGCGGGTCCATCCTCCCCAAAACCCCACGCCCCTGAAGGACGGGGAGGTGCTGGAGGTGGCCGGCAAGAAGCTCCGGGTCATCTGGACCCCCGGCCATGCGGACGGGCACGTGGCCTTCTATCTGGAGGAGGAAGGAATCCTCCTGGTAGGGGACGCCCTTTTGGAACGGGTATCCCCCAACGTGGGCCTTTGGGCCTACACCCGGGAGAACCCCCTAAAGGACTTTCTGGCGTCCTTAGAGCGCCTTATGGAGCTTCCAGCCAAGGTGGCGTATGCGGGGCATTTCGGCCCCATCCTCGAGGTGAAGAAGCGGGCCCAAGAGCTCATCGCCCACCACCAGGAGCGCCTGGAGGCCCTGCTCGGCTTTCTTCAAGCCCCCATGACCGCCTGGGAGCTTTCCCTAAGGCTTTTCCCCCAGGAGCTGGACGCTCCCGGCAGGCGCTTCGCCTTTGCGGAAACCCTGGCCCACCTGGAGTACCTGCGCCTCGAGGGGCACGTAAAGCGGGAAGGCCCCCCCTACCGGTACTTCCGGGCCTAATCCAGCACGAAGCGGTCCTCGGTTTCGTGGAGCCGCACCCGGTGAACGATGCGCTGGTCCTGGCCCCCGTTTCCCTCGGTCATGGCCACCACGGTCACGTAGGGCCTTAAAGGGCTACGGAGCACTTTCTTGGTGAGGGTTTCCTCCACCTGGAAGATGCCGGCGGAGTTGTTCATGGTCACCTGGATCTCCACGGGCACCCTTTCCCCTTTGAGGATGCGCACCTCGTCCACGGCCAGGGCGCTGATGGAGTGGATGTCGATGCTTCCGAGGGCAAAGGCCTTCCGCCCCCGGCCCTTGGTGATGTCGGTGCCGTCAGCCACAGCGGTGACCCCCGCCTCAATGGTCAAGGGCTCAGGGGAGAGGTCGTGGCTGTAAATGCCGTGAAGGATGAGGGCCCTAAGGGCGGTGCGTTGCTCGGGGTCGGGGTAGATCTTCTCCAGGATGCGGTTCAGGATGGGCAGGGCCAAGGTGACGCCAAAGGCCTCGTGGTGGTCCCGGTGCACCTGGTTGCCCAGGTCGTGGAGCATGGTGGAAAGGAGGACCACCACGTAGGCATCCTCCAGCTCCCCGGCCCCCGACTCCACCGTATCCAGGCGCACCCCTGCTTCGGCCAAGAGGGCCAGGATGGCCACGCTGGCCGCCCCGGTGAGGAGGGCGTGGACCCGGCCATGGTCGTTGTAACCCAGCTTACGCATGGTGATGTAATTGGCCATGTTCCACCCAGCCCTGGCCTCGGGGTCTTGGATGAGGAGCTCGTAGGCCTTAAGGGCCTTGGGAAAGGCCTTTAGACGCTCGCGAATGGACTGGTCGGCCTCGGCGTACAGCTTGGCCTTGGGGCTGGCAACGTGGACGATGCGCTCTCCCGTCATGGGCAACTTTACATTACACCACCCTCCGAATGGCTATACCCACCCAACACCCTCATGCGCCCAAAAGAAGCCCGAGGGTGAAGCCAAAACCCCTCCCAAGGGAAAGGGCTTACCCTTACTCTCCCTTGAAGTTAGGCGCCCGCTTTTCCAGGAAGGCCCGTACCCCCTCCTTCATGTCCTCCGTGGCGGAGGCATAGCCGAAAAGGTCGGCCTCGATCTCCAAGGCCTCCGCCAGGTCCAGCCCCTCGCCCCGCACCACGCTCTCCTTGGCCAGGGCCAGGGCGATGGGAGCATTTTTCATGATCTTCCTTGCCAGCTTCTTAGCCTCCTCCAGGGCATCCTCCCCCACCCGGTTCACCAGGCCCAGGCTTAGGGCTTCCTCAGCGGACACATGCCGCCCGGTAAAGATGAGGTCCAAGGCCCGACCCCGCCCGATGAGGCGGGGAAGCCTTTGGGTGCCGCCAAAGCCCGGGATCAAGCCCAGCCCCACCTCGGGCAGGCCCAGCTTGGCCTCCCTGGAGGCCACCCTCAGGTCGCAGGCCAGGGCCAGCTCCAGCCCTCCCCCCAGGGCATACCCGTTGATGGCGGCGATGGTGGGAAGGGGCAAGGCGGCGATCTCGGCGAAGACCTGCTGCCCCAAAAGGGCATACTCCCGGGCCATGAAGGGATCCTTCAGGGCGGCGATCTCCTTGAGGTCCGCCCCAGCGGCGAAGGCCTTCCCCTCCCCGGTGAAGATGGCCACCCGGACCTCGGGATCCTGATGGATGACCTCGGTCACCTCGGCAAGCTCCTGTAAGAGGTCCTGGGAAAGGGCGTTTAAGGCCTCAGGACGCCTTAAGGTAACCAGGGCGATGCCCTCCTCCACCTCGTAGGAGAGGTGCTCGAACTCGGGGATCTCCAGGATGAACTCATGCTCGCCTTCGTGCTCGTGGGCCATGCTACACCTCCAAAAGGGCCTCGAGGGCCACCTCCACCATACGCCTTATGCCCTCTTGCAAGACCTCAGGGGGAGCCAGCTCCGGGTCACCGATGCGGTTGGAAACCGTGAGGATGGCCCCGGCCCGTACCCTTCGCATCTTACCCAGGAGGAAGAGGGCGCTGGCCTCCATCTCAAAGGCGAGCACACCAAACTGGGCCCAGGCCTTCGCTCCCTCGGGGGTGGTGGCGTAGAAGGCATCCTCGGTGGCCACCAGGCCCACATGGTGGGGGTAGCCTCTTTGCTCCGCCTGGTTCCAGAGGGCACGGAAGAGCTCGGCGTCGGGCACAGGAGCATAGGGGCGGCCTTCCAGGTACTGCCGGGTGGCCCCATCCAAGGGTACCGCCCCCTGGACGATCACCAGATCCCCGGGGGAGAGGCCCTCGTCCACCGCCCCACAGGTGCCCACCCGGAGAAGCACCCTGGCCCCCAGGCTCACCAGCTCCTCGGCCACGATGCTGGCCGAAGGGGCCCCCATGCCCGTGGTCTGCACGGAAACCGGCACCCCCCGGTACCGGCCGGTGAAGCCCAGGAGGCCCCGGTAGGAGGTGTAGAGCCTGGGTTCCTCGAGGAAGGTGGTGGCGATCCACTCCGCCCGGCCCGGATCCCCCGGCAGGAGCACCCTCTCCGCCACCTCCCCCTTCCTGCCCCGCACGTGAATGGGACTCATACCGCCCCATTTTAAAGCCGCAAGGCGGGAAGCCCTTCCACCAAGGCCTCGTCGTGGGTGGAGAAGAGAAGAGCCGCCCCCACCTCCCTGGCCAACTCCCGCATGAGCCTGAGCACCTCCCTGGCCTGGGTGCGGTCCAGGCTGGCCGTGGGCTCATCGGCCAAAAGCAGCCTGGGCCGGAGGTACAAGGCCCGGGCCACCGCCACCCGCTGCCGCTCCCCACCCGAAAGCCTCTGGGGCAGGAAGTCCGCCCTTTCCCTAAGGCCCAGCCGGGAAAGGAGCCAGAGGGCAAAGGCCCGGTCCACCCGGCCCGCCAGGTAGCCGGGGGCCAGGACGTTTTCCAAGGCGGTGAGCTCCGGGAAAAGAAAGTGGTGCTGGAAAACAAGGCCCATAAAGCGGAGCCGCCTCCTGGCCAAAACCCCCTCGGGAAGGCCCCGGATGGGGGTTCCCTCCCAGTACACCTCGCCCTCCTGCAAGGAGAGAAGGCCTGCCAGGAGGTGGAGGAGGGTGGTCTTACCGCTTCCCGAGGGCCCCAGGATGGCCAGGGCCTCCCCAGGGCAGAGCCTTAAGGAAACCCCCCGGAAAAGATAGCCGTTCCCGTAGGAGAATCCCAGGTCTATGGCCTCCAAGACCGGGTTCACCCTCTCATCCTCTAGGCAAAAGATGAAGCCTCGGTTAGAGTAAGGCCGATGCCCGCGTCCCCCCTTTTCCAGGATATGGGTCCGGAGGAAGTCCGCCTGGCCCGCTCCTACTTCCAACCCCTGACCTACCCCAAGGGTAAACCCATCTTTCACCAAGGGGATCTGGGCCAGGCCCTTTACCTGGTGGAGGAGGGTCGGGTGCGCCTCTACCGCACCCACCTGGGGGGCCAGGAGAAGATCCTGGGGTTCCTGGGGCCCGGGGAGGTCTTCGGGGAGATGAGCCTTTTGGACGGGGGGGAACGGAGCGCTAGCGCCCTGGCGGAGGAGGAAACCCTTCTTCTCGCCCTCTATCGGGAAGCCTACCTCGGGCTCATCCGCCGCCTACCCCTCTTCGCCCACAACTTAGCCCGCATCCTGGCCCACCGCCTGCGGGAACTCAACCTGGAGCTGGACCTTCTGGCCTTTGAGGAGGCGAGAAGCCGGGTAGCCTATGCCCTCTTTAAGCTCCTTCGTCAGGGGCACGGACCTCATTTTCAGCTCCGCCACCAGGACCTGGCCGCCCTGGCCGGGGTGAGCCGGGAAACCACCACCCGGGTCCTCCACGAGCTCAAAGACCAAGGCATCCTGCGGCTTTCCTCAGGGGTGGTGGAGGTGGTGGACCCCGGGCTTTTGGAGGAGGTGGCCTTTGGTCTGGTCTGAAGAAACCGAGTCGGAGGACCTTCCATGCGCTTGAAGGTGGATGTTCTCCCCACGGAGGAGCTGGTCTACCCCGATGTGGTGCTGGTGGTGGACGTGATCCGCTCCACCACCACCGCGGTCGCCTTCCTGGAGGCGGGGGCAGAGGCCCTGTACTGGGTCCCAAGCCTCGAGGCCGCCCGGGCCTTCAAGGACCGGGACGTGCTCCTGGCGGGAGAGGTGGGGGGGTTAAAGCCCCCGGGGTTTGACCTGGGGAACTCCCCCCGGGAGGCCCTCGAAGCCCCCGTGGGAGGCAAGACCGTGGTGATGAGCACCACCAACGGCACCAAGGCCGCCCACGTGGCCGCCCGGACCGCCAAGCACGTGCTCCTGGCCTCCCTCTTTAACGCCCACGCCGCAGCCCGCCTGGCCCGGGAACTGGCCACGGAGGAGGTGGCCATTCTGGCCGCCGGCAAGGAGGGGCGGGTGGGCCTGGACGACCTCTACACCGCCGGGGTCCTGGCGGAGTACCTGGGCCTTCTGGGGGAGGTGGAGCCCGAGGACGGGGCCAGGATTGCTTTGGCGGTGAAGCGAAACTACCAGGACCCCTTGGAAGCCCTCTCCCTCTCCGCCGCCGCCACCGCCCTGAAGGGCGTGGGCCTCGAGGCCGATGTGCCCTTCTGCGCCCAGGTGGCCAAAAGCGCCGTGGTCCCCATCCTCACGGGCCGGGTGGGGGAGGCCTTGATCTTCAAGGTAGCCCCTCCAGGACTGACCAAGGTAGCCCCCCGGGACTGACCAAGCGGGCCCCTCCAGGCGTAGGGGGAGCTAAAGCAGCATGCCGAACCTCTGGTAAAACTCTTCCACCACCGCCCACAGATCCGGGGGCAGCACCCTCTTGACCTTATCCCGGATCAACTCCGGCACGCCCCCATAGTAGGCCTCCGCAATGCCCCCAGCAATGCTGGCCAGGGTGTCGCTATCCCCTCCAAGGGAAACCGCATTCCGGATGGCGTCCTCATAGGAGGTGGATTCCAAAAAGGCGCGGATGGCCTGGGGAACCGTGCCCTGGCAGGTCCCGTCGAAGGCGTAGGCGGGGCGGATCTCCTCGAGGGGGAGGCTCAGGTCATACCCAAAGAGGGACTGGATGCGCAAGCGGATGGCCTCCTTTTCCCAGCCGGTACGGGCCAGGAAAACGGCCAGGGCCACGGCCTGGGCTCCCTTGATGCCCTCCGGATGGTTGTGGGTAACCTCAGCCGTGGCCCTCGCCTCCCTCAGGACCTCCTCCTCGGTCTGGAAGGCGAAGCCCACAGGGCTCACCCGCATGGCCGAACCGTTGCCGAAGCTACCGTAAGGCCTGGGGTCGTGGGAAAAAAGCCAGGCCCGGAAACCTGGGCCATACCCCGCATGGGGATAGCGGCGGCCCCAGCGCCGCATCTCCTCCCCATATGGGGTTTTCCTCAGGATAGCCTGGGCAATGGCCACGGTGAGCACCGTGTCGTCGGTGTAGCGGCTTCCCGGCTGAAAGAGAGGGAAGTCTTTGGTCTTGATGGGCTTTTGCTCGTACACCGAGCCGATGATGTCCCCCGCTATGGCCCCCAGCATGGAACCAGCTTAACCCTTCCCAAAGCCCCCGTACGGAGGGCTTCCCTAGCACACCCCAAGGACCCCAAGGCCCCTCCCAAGAGGGCAGCCCCCAGATAGAGGGGGAGTTGATACCGCTCCCAAAGGCTCCCCACGCCCCTTAATCCCCTCGGGCCAGGAGCTCATAGAATCGCTTCAGAACTGCAATGCCCTTTTCCAGGTTGACCAGGTCAAACTTCTCGTTGGGAGCGTGGAGGTTGTCGTCGGGAAGCCCTAGGCCCAAGAGAACCACGGGCGCATGAAGGGCATCCTGGAGCTCCGCCACCACCGGGATGGTCCCTCCCTCCCGGGTGTACACGGGGGGCCTGCCCCAAACCTCCTCCAGGGCCCTGGCCATGAGGCGCATGGGGGGGCTGAAGGGATCGGTGAGGACCGGCCTACCCCCGTGGAGGCGGAGGATCTCCATGGTGTAGCCGGGCGGGCAGATTTCCCGCAGGTAGGCCTCCACCTGGCTGGCCACCTCCTCGGGGTCCTGGTCCGGCACCAGGCGCAAGGAAACCTTGAAGCCCGCCTCGGCGGGGATCACCGTCTTAGAGCCCTCCCCCTGGTACCCTCCCCAGATGCCGTTCGGATCCAGGGTGGGCCGGGTCCAAAGCCTCTCCAAGGGGCTATAGCCCTCCTCCCCGGGCAGCACCTCCACCCCGAGCTCCCGCCTCAAGGCCTCCTCGTCCAAGGAGGGCCAGAGCCTTTTCTCCTCCTCCGAAACCGGCCGCACCCGGTCGTAAAGGCCGGGAACCAGGATCTTCCCAGTTTTCTCGTCCTTTAGCTTGGAGAGAATCCACCCCATGGCCTGGATGGGGTTCGGAGCCACGCCGCCAAAGCTTCCGGAGTGGAGGTCCCGCCGGGCCCCCTTCAGGCGCACCTCCAAATAGGCCAGGCCCCTTAGGCCATAGGTGAGGGTGGGGGTGAAGGGGGCGAACATGGCTCCATCGGAGATGAGAACCACGTCGGCTTGGAGCTTCTCCCGGTGCTCCCGCACGAAGGGCAGAAGGCTCGGGCTTCCGATCTCCTCTTCCCCCTCCACCAAGAACTTCACGTTCACCCGGGCGGGCAGGCCCTCGAGGGCCGCCACATGGGCCCAAAGCTGCCCCTTGTCGTCGGAGGCTCCCCGGGCGTAGACCCGTCCCTCCCGCACCGTGGGAACGAAGGGGGGGTTTTCCCAAAGCTCCAAGGGATCCGGGGGCTGGACGTCGTAGTGCCCGTAGACCAGGACCGTGGGGGCCTTGGGATCCAGGAGGCGCTCCGCGTAGAGGATGGGATGTAGCGGGGTCTCGTGGAGCTCCGTGCGAAAACCCCTCTCCCTAAGCCTCTCCGCAAGCCAGAGGGCCGCCTTACGAACGTCCTCCTTGTGGGCTGGGTCGGTGGATACGGAGGGGATGGACAGGAACTCCAAAAGGGGCTCTAGCGCATTCACGCCCCCATGCTACTCTCTTGGGGAATCTCTTGGGGGAGGGATTTGCCCTCCTCCAGGAGGAGGAGCTTCAGCCGGGCCACCTCGGCCTCAAAGCGGGCCTGCAGGGCCTCCAGCTCCGCCCGAAGCCGCATGATCTCCTCCACCCCCGCCAGGTTCACCCCAAGCTCCTGCGTCAGGCGGCGGATCTCCCGGAGCTTCTCAATGTCCCGCTCCGAGTAAAGCCGGGTCTTCCCCCCAGACCGCTTCGGCTTGATCAAACCCTTCCGCTCGTAAAGCCTCAGGGTCTGCGGGTGCATCTCCAACAGCTCCGCCGCCACCGAGATCACGTACACGGGACGGTCCTTGTCCATGGCCTTTAGCTCCCTCCGCTAAACCCTCCTAACCAATGCTATTATAAAGCGGGCACAAAACCTAGGCGCAAGGAAGCTTTCCTGGCCGCCTCCACCACCCGTGGGGCCAGGCGGTGGGCCTCCTCCAGGGAGAGGCGGCTGGCGGGGGCGGAGAGGGACAGGGCGGCCACCACCTCCCCCCCGGGGCCAAAAACGGGAGCGGCCACACAGCGCACCCCCAGCTCCCTTTCCTCGTTGTCCAGGGCGTAGCCCTTCCGGCGCACGGTTTCCAGCTCCCGCTTCAGGTCCTCGAGGCGGGTCAGGGTAAAGGGAGTATAGGGCACCAGGGAAAGCCCCTCGGGAATGCCCCGGAAGGCGAGAAGAACCTTCCCCACCCCCGTGGCGTGCAGGGGAGCCCGGGAGCCTGGAGCAGTGAAGAGCCGAACCAATCTGGCTCCCTCCGCCTGGTCCAAATAGAGGGCCTCTCTCCCCGCTGGCACCGCCAGGTTCACGCTCTCCCCCGTTTCCGCTGCCAGGGCCTCCATCTCCGGGCGCACCGCAAGAAGCAGGTTCTGCCTGGGATAGACCTGCCCCACGACAAAAGCCTTGGGACCCACCCGGTAAACACCCCTTTCCTCCTCCACGAAGCCGTGGCGGACCAGGGTCTGGAGGAGGCGGTAAAGGGTGCTCTTGGTAAGCCCCGTCCGCTCTGCCAGAGGGGAAAGCCCGGCCTCCTTAAGCTCCGCCAGGGCCTGAAGCACGCTCAAGCCTCGCTCCAAGGTTTTCACTTCCTCGGCTCCTTTCCTCCTAGGCCGTGGCATAGGCCCCATGCTAGCACCTACCGGATGGTTTTTCAAGGAGCAAAAAATTGTTTTGCTTCTTGACAAATTCCGGCCCCTTCCCTTAGGCTCAAACCACCATGAAGGGCGTGGAGATCCTCAAAGATCACCCCCTCCTCAAGGAGGTGCTCACGGAAGAGGCCTTGAGGTTCGTGGTGGCCCTGCACCGGGAGTTCAACCCCGTGCGCAAGGCGCTTTTGGAGCGCAGGAAAACCCTCTGGGAAAGGTACAAGGCCGGGGAAAAACCGGACTTTCTCGAGGAAACCGCCTTCGTGCGGGGCGGGTCCTGGCAGGTGGCAGAAGCCCCACCGGATCTTTTGGACCGCCGGGTGGAGATCACCGGTCCTGTGGACCGCAAGATGATCATCAACGCCCTGAACTCCGGGGCCAAGGTCTTCATGGCGGATTTCGAAGACGCCCTCTCCCCCACGTGGGACAACGTGATCCAGGGGCAAAAGAACCTCTATGACGCCGTCCGCCGCCAGATTGACTTTGTAAGCCCCGAGGGGAAGGAGTACAAGCTGAAGGAAAAGGTGGCCACCCTGGTGGTCCGGCCCCGAGGCTGGCACCTGGTGGAAAAGCACGTGCGGGTGGACGGGGAGCCCATCTCTGCAAGCCTCTTTGACTTTGGCCTTTACTTCTTCCACAACGCCCACGAGCTCCTAAGGCGAGGAAGCGGCCCCTACTTCTACCTGCCCAAGCTGGAAAGCCACCTCGAGGCCCGGCTTTGGAACCAGGTCTTCAACTTCGCCCAGGACTACCTGGGCATCCCTCGGGGCACCATCCGGGCCACGGTGCTCATCGAAACCATCCTGGCGGCCTTCGAAATGGAGGAGATCCTCTACGAGCTTAAAGAGCACGCCGCTGGGCTTAACGCCGGCCGCTGGGACTACATCTTCAGCTGCATCAAGAAGTTCGCCACCACCGCCCCCATCTTCCCCGACCGGGCCCAGGTCACCATGACCGTGCCCTTCATGAAGGCCTACACCGAGCTTCTGGTGAAGTCCTGCCATATCCATGGGGCCCATGCCATCGGGGGCATGGCTGCCTTCATCCCCAGCCGCAAGGACCCCCAGGTGAACGAAAGGGCCTTCCAGCAGGTGCGGGCCGACAAGGAGCGGGAAGCCTCCCAGGGATTTGACGGCACCTGGGTGGCCCACCCCGACCTGGTGCCCGTGGCCCAGGAGGTCTTCGACCGGTATCTGGGGGATAGGCCCCACCAGAAGCACGTGAAGCGGGAGGACGTCCAGGTGAGGGCGGAGGATCTTCTGAACTTTGAGGTCCCGGGGGGCAAGGTGACGGAGGCAGGCCTTCGCAACAACATCTCCGTGGCCCTCCAGTACCTGAACCAGTGGCTCCTCGGCAACGGGGCGGCCGCCATCTTCAACCTCATGGAGGACGCCGCCACCGCCGAGATCAGCAGGGCACAGCTCTGGCAATGGGTGCACCGGCAGGCCACCTTGGAGGACGGCCGTACGGTCACCCCTGAGCTTTACCAAAAGATCAAGGAAGAGGAGCTCGCCAAGCTGGGAGGACGGGAGGTTGGCCGCTATAAGGAGGCCGAGGAGATCCTGGACAAGCTGGTCCTCTCGGAGGAGTTCATCGAGTTTCTGACCCTGGTGGCCTACGATTACCTGGACTGAGACCAAAAGGATCCGGGCTAGGAAGGGGTGGGGCAGGCCATCCGCCCCTTCCGGTAAGGTGGGATAGGAGGTGGCAATGGGGTTCCTGGAAGAGCTTAGGGCCCTCTTTCCCCCGGGGAGGCTGCTGACCAAGGAGGCGGAGCTTGTCCCTTACGAGTCCGACGCCCTCACCGCCTACCGCAGGCGTCCCCTGGCCGTGGTGCTTCCCGAGCGGAAGGAAGAGGTGGTGGAAGCGGTGCGCCTCTGCTACCGCCACGGGGTGCCCTTTGTGGCCCGGGGAAGCGGCACCAGCCTCTCGGGAGGCTCCTTGCCCGTGGAGGGGGGCCTGGTCATCGCCCTCAACCGCATGAACCGCATCCTACGCCTGGACCCCAAGGCCCGGATCGCGGTGGTGGAGCCCGGAGTGGTGAACCTGGAGGTTTCCCGGCAGGCAGCTCCTTTTGGCCTCTATTACGCCCCCGATCCCTCCAGCCAGCCCATCTCCACCATCGGTGGGAACGTGGCCTTCAACTCCGGCGGGGCCCACTGCCTGAAGTACGGGATGACGGCGGGCCACGTGCTGGCCCTCGAGGTGGTCACCCCCCAAGGGGAGGTGGTGCGCCTGGGCGGGGAAGGCCTTGAGACCGTAGGTCCCGACCTCCACGGCTTTTTCGTGGGCACCGAGGGGCTTTTGGGAGTAGCCCTGGAGATCACCCTGAGGCTTCTTCCCAAGCCCGAGGCCTACCACACCCTGCTGGCCGCCTACGGGAGCCTCGAGGCCGCCGGCAACGCCGTGAGCCAGGTGATCCGAAGCGGGCTCCTCCCCGGGGCCATGGAGATCATGGACCGCTTGGCCATAGAGGCCGCCGAGGCAGCGGTGAAGGCCGGCTATCCCCGGGTGGAGGCCCTCCTCATCGTGGAGCTGGAAGGCCCCAAGGAGGAGGTGGAGGAGGAAGCCAAACTCCTGGCCCAGGTGATTAAAGAAAGCGGGGCCTTGGAGGTGCGCGTCGCCCAAAGCGAGGCGGAGCGCCAGGCCATCTGGAAGGGGCGCAAGGCTGCCTTCAGCGCCGTGGGAAGGCTTTCCCCCGATTACATCGTCCAGGACGGGGTAGTGCCCCGAAGCCGCCTGGGGGAAGCCCTGAAGGAGATCGAAAGGCTTTCCCAGGAATACGGCCTTAGGGTGGCCAACGTCTTCCACGCCGGGGACGGAAACCTTCACCCCCTGGTCCTCTACGACGGCAAAAAACCTGGGGAGCTGGAGCGGGCCGAGGAGCTGGCGGGAGAAATCCTCAAGCTTTGCGTGCGCCTAGGAGGGTCCTTGACCGGGGAACACGGCATCGGGGTGGAGAAGAAGGAGTACATGCCAAAGATGTTCGCCCCGGAAGACCTCCTGGCCATGGAACGGGTCAAGGAGGCCCTGGACCCCCAAGGCCTCGCCAACCGGGGCAAGGTGCTACCCGGCCACGGGCAAGGCCCGCATCTAGGAGAGGTGTATGCCTGAGGTCCGTGCCAACTCTCTGGAAGAAGTACAGGAAGCCGTGCGCACCTATCCCCGCCTGCGCCCCAAGGGGGGTGGGAGCAAGCCAGCCCTCTCCACCCCCAAGGACGGGGAGACCCTCCTGGATCTTTCGGGCCTCAGGGGCATCCTGGAGTATGCCCCTGAGGAGTTCGTCTTCACCGCCTATGCCGGCACACCCCTTAAGGAGATAGAGGAAACCCTACGGGCCCACGGCCAGTACCTGCCCTTCCACCCACCCCTGGTGGAGCAGGGGGCCACCCTTGGGGGTACGGTGGCAGCAGGGCTTTCCGGCCCCATGCGGGAACGGTTTGGGGGCCTGAGGGACTTCATCCTGGGAGTGCGCTTCGTGGACGGGGAAGGAAGGGTGGTGCGGGGCGGAGGCAAGGTGGTGAAAAATGCCGCTGGCTTCCCTTTCCACCGCCTCATGGTAGGTTCCCTGGGAGCCTTCGGGGTCATGGTGGAGCTTTCCTTCAAGGTCTTCCCCTCCCCCAGGGCCACCCAGACCCTACGGCTCACCTATGGGAGCCTAGCGGAGGCCCTTGCCGCTATGGAACGCCTCCGGGTGCTTCCCCTGGATCTTCTGGCCCTGGACCTCATTCCCCCCGCCACCCTGGAGATTCGGCTAGGGGGGTTCCCCGAAAGCCTGGGGAAAAGACTAAAACGACTACAGGAAATCCTGCAAAAGGAAGGCGAGGTGCTGGCGGAGGACGAAACCCACTGGGAAGGGGTGCGGAACCTCCGCTTCCTGGAGGAGGCCCCCATCTGGGTCAAGGTTCCCTCCACCCCCGCCTGGGTGCCCAAGCTGGAAGACCTGCCCCTAGGGCCCAGGCGGTACCTGGCAGGAGGGGAACTCCTCTACGCCGGGATGGAGGCCAAGGGACTGGCATCCCTTAGGCAGGCAGGGATTCCCCACCTGGTCCTAAAGGGCGCCGAGGATGCCCTCTTCCCCCACCCGCCCGAGGCCTTTTTCCGCAAGCTTAAGCTGGCCCTGGACCCCAGGGGCCGTTTTCCCTTAGGGTGAGAGCATGCAGCACCGCATACCCGTGGAAACCCTGGGCAGGGAAGGGGAGGTGATGGCCCACGCCATCGAGGCCTGCGTCCATTGCGGCTTCTGCCTTCCCACCTGCCCCACCTACCTGGTCCTGCAGGAGGAGATGGACTCCCCCCGGGGTCGGATCTTCCTGATGAAGGAGGTCCTCGAGGGGAACCTCTCCCTGGAGGAAGCCCTTCCCTATCTGGATCGTTGCCTGGCCTGCCAAGCCTGCGTTACCGCCTGCCCAAGCGGCGTCCCCTACGGCGAGCTCATCGCCACCTTCCGCCTGCACACCGAGAGCAAGCGCCACCGCTACCCCCTGGAACAGGTCTTTCGCCGGTCCCTCCTCCGCATCCTCCCCTACCCTGAGCGCTTTCGGCCCCTGGCCGAGCTGGGAAGCCGGCTAAAACCCCTCCTCAAGCCCCTCCCCCTGCCCAAGGCCCTTAAGGCTCCCATCGCCCTGCTCCCGGACCGCCTACCGGACAGGGAATCCTACCAGGAGGTCTACCCCGCCAAGGGCCCAAGGCGGGCCAGGGTGGGCATCCTCCTGGGCTGCGCCCAGCAGGTCCTGAGGCCCTCCATCAACCGGGCCACCATCCGGGTCCTCCAGGAAAACGGGGTGGAGGTGATAGCCGCCAAGGAACAGGTCTGTTGCGGGGCCCTAAACCTCCACGCCGGGGACAAGGAGGGGGCCAGGGCCTTGGCCCGCACCAACCTGAGGGTTTTCCGGGAGGTGGACTACGTGGTCACCAACGCCGCCGGTTGCGGCTCGGGGATGAGGGAATACCCCCTTCTCTTCCTGGGGGAACCCGAGGAGGAGGAGGCCAGGGCCCTGGCCGCCAAGGTGAAGGACCTCACCGTCATCCTGGACGAGCTGGGCTTCATCCCCCCTCCCCCGCCCCCAAGGCCCCTCAGGGTGGCCTACCACGACGCCTGCCACCTGGCCCACGCCCAGGGGGTGCGGGAGGCCCCAAGGAGGATCCTTAAGGCCTCTGGGGTGGAGGTGCTGGAGCCCAAGGAGTGGGAGATCTGCTGCGGCAGCGCCGGCACCTACAACCTCTTCCAGCCCGAGATCGCCGAGGTTTTGGGCAGGAGAAAGGCGGAAAACCTTCAGGCCACCCAGCCCGAACTGGTGGTCACGGGCAACATCGGCTGCCTCACCCAGATCCAGGCCTATTTGGACAAGAGCATCCCCATCCTGCACACGGCGGAGCTTCTGGAGATGCTTTATGAGGGGAAACCTCCCCTCGTCCAAGGATGAGCCCTCTCCTAGAAGCCACCTTCCGCCAGGCCCTCGAGGAAGCCCACCCCTACCGCCTCACCCTTAGGGCCCTTCCCAAGGCCAGGCCCCACCTGATCCTGGCAGTGGGCAAGGGAGCCTCTTGGATGCTAAAGGCGGCCTTGGATCGCTATGGGGAGGTACCCTACCACCTCACCCTGCCCAAGGGGCAGGATGCCTTGGGGCTACGAGCGGTCTTCGCCGGCCATCCCTTGCCCGATGGGGAAAGCCTAAGGGCGGCCCAGGAGGTCCTGGAACTCCTCAAGGGGCTTTCCCCCAAGGCGCGGGTTTTAGCCCTGGTTTCGGGCGGGGGAAGCGCCCTTTGGTGCCTGCCCCTGGGGATCTCCTTGGAGGCGAAGCGGGCCCTCACGGAGGCCCTCCTGAAAAGCGGGGCCAGCATTAGGGAAATCAACGCCGTGCGCAAGCATCTCTCCCAGGTGAAGGGGGGAAGGCTTCTAAAGGCCACCCAAGCCCGGCTTCACGTGCTTCTCCTCTCCGACGTGCCAGGCGATGACCCCGGGGTTATCGCCTCGGGACCCTTCCATCCCGATTCCAGCACCTACCTCGAGGCCCTGGCCGTCCTGGACCGGTATGGCCTGGCCTTTCCCGAAGCCAGGCGGGTGTTGGAAGAAGGACTAAGGGGCCGGTTCCCCGAAACCCTGAAGCCCCAAGACCCCGCCCTAAAACGGCTGTCCTACCGGATCGTCGGGCGCAACCTGGACCTCCTAAAGGCCGCCCAAGGGTTCTTAAGGCGGCAAGGCTACCGGGCGGTGATCCTCTCGGACCGCTTCGGCGGCGAGGCCCGGGCCCTGGCCCGCTTCCATGCGGAGCTGGTGGAAACCCTCCGCGCCCATGGCCTTCCCTTCAAAAAGCCCCTTTTCCTCCTCTCCGGGGGGGAAGCCCAGGTACAGGTGAGGGGGAAGGGTAGGGGGGGCCGGAACCTGGAGTTCCTCCTCGCCCTCTACGCCCACCTCCAAACCCCCCTTTACGCCTTGGCCGCGGATTCCGACGGGCTGGATGGACCCTCAGAAGCGGCGGGAGCCCTCCTCACCCCGGAGGTCTGGAACCTGGGGCTGGACCCAAGGCCCTTCTTGGAAGCCAACGACAGCTACGGCTTCTTTGAACAGGCGGGAACCCTCCTAAAAACCGGGCCTACCGGCACCAACCTCAACGACTTCCGCCTCCTCTTTGTAGACTGAAAAGGTGGAGTACCCGGAGCTGGCCCCGGTCCTCGAGGCCATCCTCAAAACCGTCCCGGCCCAGAAGATCATCCTCTTCGGCAGCCGGGCCCGGGGAGAGGCCCACCCGGAAAGCGACTACGACCTCCTCATCGTGGTGCCCCCAGAGTATAAGACCATGCGGGTGTGGAAAGACCTGTACCTGGCCGCCAGCAAGGCCCAAAAAGGCTTCAGCCTGGACCTGGTCTTGGCCACTGAGGAGGATCTGGCCAGGTACCGGGACGCCTGGATGACCATCTACCCGGAGGCGCTAAAGGAGGGCCGGGTGCTCTATGCCGCGTGAGGCCTCGGACCCCTGGACCTGGCTTACCCGGGCCAAGAGCAACCTGGCCAGGGCCCGCCTCGGGCGGACCAGCCCGGAGGTGGCCTGGGAAGACCCTTGCTTTGACGCCCAGCAAGCTGCGGAAAAGGCCCTCAAAGCCCTCCTCATCGCCCTTGGCATCCCTTTTCCCAAAACCCACGACCTGGCACGGCTTTTGGAGCTGATCCGTCCCCATCTCCCCGTGCCCGTGGAGCTAGAAGCCCTGGCCCGGCTTAACCCCTTCGCCGTGGCGGGCCGCTACCCAGGGGACCTCCCTGAGGCCACGGAAGAGGACTGGAAAGAGGCTCTTCTTCTAGCCGAGCAGGCCGTGGCCTGGGCAGAAAGGGTCTTGGCTGGCGATTGACGCCCCGCGCCTTGGCACAAAAAAGATGAGCCTTTAGAGCCCATCCGTTGATCCAAGGGCTTTCCTATAGACTAAAGGAATGGAGTACCCGGAGCTGGCCCCGGTCCTCGAGGCCATCCTCAAAACCGTCCCGGCGCAGAAGATTTCCCTTCACCATGGCTAGCCTCTACCTCCACGTTCCCTTCTGCCCCACCCTCTGCCCCTACTGCGACTTCCACGTGGTGCGCCGGGGCCCAGGGTGGGTGGAAGCCTACCTGAAACGCCTTAAGGAGGAAGCCCAAAGGCTTTACGAGATCCACCCTGAGCCCCTAAAGACCCTCTACCTGGGCGGGGGTACCCCGAGCTTTCTCCGGGACCGGGAACTCATCGCCCTCTTCCAAGCCCTTCCCTGGAGGCTGGAAGCGGATGCGGAGGTGACCCTCGAGGCCAACCCCGGCACCTTGAACCGGGAACGGATGGCCCTTCTCAAGGACCTCGGGGTGAACCGCCTCTCCTTAGGGGTCCAGAGCTTCCAGGAAGCGGTGCTGCGGTTCCTGGGCCGGGCCCATGGACGAAGGGGCGCCTTGAAGGCCGTGGAGATGGCCTTGGAAGGGGGCTTCCGGGTTTCCCTGGATCTCATCCTGGGCCTGCCCATGCAGGAGGTGGAGAAGGACCTAAAGGAGGCCGCCTCCCTAGGAGTGGGGCACGTATCCGCCTACACCCTGCAGGTGGAAAAGGGTACCCCCTTCGCCCTTTCGGGCCTGAAGGAGGATCCGGAAAGGGAAGCCTGGGCCATGGGGAAGGCGGAGGAGATCCTGGAGGGTGCCGGTCTTGTGCGCTACGAGATATCCAACTTCGCAAGGCCCGGCGAGGAGGCCCGCCACAACCTGGCCTACTGGCGGAATGGTTTTTGGCTGGCCCTGGGTCCCAGTGCCGCAGGCCAGTACCCGGGCACGGGGCCGGTTTACGCCTTCCGCCGTACCAACCCTCCCCTCCCCCGCTGGCTCCTGGGGGAACCCCCTCAGGAGGAGGCCATCTCCCCCTTAGAACACGCCAAGGAAAGCCTGATGCTGGGCCTGCGCCTGAAGGAGGGGGTGGATGTGGAGGCCGTGGAGAGGAGAACGGGCCTAAGCCTTTGGCCTAGTCTAAAGCCTGCCGCTATATCCCTGGCGGAAGCGGGCTTTTTGGAAGTGGAAGGCCTCCGCCTCAAGCCCACCCGCCGGGCTTTTCCCCTCCTCCATCCGGTGGTCCTGAAGTTATGGGAGGCCCTCGAGGGCTAGGCGAAGGCCAAGGCCTCCCGCGCCCGGTCGGCCAGAGCGAAGAAGCGCTCCTTGGTAAGGGGGATTTTCCCCGTCACCAAGCCCTTCCCTGGCTCGTAGTGGGCGTGCAGATGGATGTGGGCCCGGGGAAGGCGGATGCCGATGCGTTTCAACTTGGCGTGCCGGGGAGAGACGTCCGCAAGAAGGAAGGGCTCCCCCAAGGCATCGGAAAGGGAAGCGGTCATGATGGTGGTGGGAAGGTCATAAGGGCGCTCCATGCGGTAGATGAAATCGGGGAAGTCCGCCTCCTTCTCGAACCGGACCCCCTTCTCTCTGGCATATTCCCGCATCCAGGAAAGGAGCTCCACCCAGGCCTCATAGAGTTCCCGTTCATGCGAGGCGCTCATGGCCCGAGTATACCAAGAGGCCAGGGTGCGCTGGCCCTAATAGAGGAACTCCCGGATGTCGTACCGGGCCACCCGCAGGCCCAAGCGGCGGAGTTCCCTGGCCCAAGCAGCAAGCTCCGCCTCCACATCGGGAAGAGGCTTTAGGCCCAGGAGGGCGTAGGGGGTACCCGGCTCCTCCTGGAAAGGGGATAGGTAAACCACATCCTCTTTCCCCAAGGGGAGCTCGGCCAAAAGGGCCAGGCTCTCCCGGCGGTGGGCCTCAGCGTAGGCTAGGCCCCCAGCCCCCACCATGAGGATTACCCCCAAGGAAAGCCCCGCTTCCTTCAAAGCGTTCACCAGGGGTAAGGCCTCCCGGGGGTGCCCGGGCTTGTTTAGGAGGGCAAGCAACGGGGGATGCCCGGTCTCGAGGCCAATGTAAACCCGTCTAAGCCCCAAGGCCCTAAGCCTTTCCCACCAAGTAGCCTCCTTCTTCAACCCGGTAAAGAGGTCCAAAAAGCCCAGGATGGGCTCCCCGGGAAAGGCCCGCCGAACCTCTTCCAGTAGGGGAAGAAGGGGCTCGCCCAGGGCCAAGGCGTTGCCATCTCCCAGAAAAACCCCCCTCCTTAAAAGCCTTCCCCTTCCCAAAAGCTCCAAAACCCGTTCCACATGCTCCCGGAAGGCATCGGGACTGCGCTTCTGAAAGGGGCGGTCCTGGTAGAAGGAGCAGAAGGCGCACCGGTTCCAGGTGCATCCCGTGGTGGCCTGAAGGACCACGGAAAGGTAGGCATCCGGAGGGAGAATGCTCACGGGCCAGGCGTAGGCCCGGCGATAAGGGGTGGGGTCGGAAAGGGCCTCCGGGGTCCAGCGAAGCACCTCTTCCCGGCGTCCGGGATCCTTGAGATGGGCCTCCGCTATGCCCAGGATCTCGCGGTAGACCTCCAGGGCCTCCGCCTTCTCTAGGCGTCGCCTCCTCCTCTCCCCCTCGCGGTAGCGCAGGTGCAGGCTTCCGTCCAAGGCCCGCTTGTAGGTGAGCCCCTGGCGGAAGTAGTGGTAAGGCTGTCCCTCCCGGTCGAAGGAGAGGACCCTGTCCCCCAGGGAGAGAACCGTGGTCTCCGGCCGCAAAAGCTCCACGCCCTTAGGTTACGCGCTGCCGGGGATGGGGTTGAGGACGACCTATACAAAGCCATACTCAACGGGGCATTTCATCCCCCCTCGAGGCCCTTAGAATAAGCCCCGTGGTGCTCTCGGCCCTGAAGGGCCTCCTCTCCCCCGATACCCTCTCTCGCCTTACCCCCCTGGGCGGCTTTGAAGCCCGGGTGTACACGGATGGGGAAAGGGTCTACAAGGTATACCGGCCTGGCGAGGCCCACCTGGCGGCCCTCGAGGCCGAGAGGATGGCCCGCGCCGGCTTGGGAAGCTTCGTCCTGGGGGTGGCCGAGGTGGAGGGACAAGGGGTCCTGGTCATCCGCCATTTTCCCGGAAAACCCTTCAGCCCCGAAGCCTTCACCTCCAAGGCCCTCGCCGCCCTCTCCCACCTCTTCCTCTCCCTCCACCGCCTCCCCGAGCCGGGGTATGTGGAGCGGGAAGAGCTTTCGGAGAGGCTAGAGCGCTTCGCTGAAAGCCTGGGCTCCGTGCCCGAGGCCTTAAGCCTCATCAAGGCCCTTATGCGGGAGGTCGCCTGGGTGGCGGGGGTGGAGAAGCGCTTCTGCCATCGGGACGCCTGGGCGGGGAACCTCCTGCTTAAAACCCAGGAAAACCCCTCCCACGACGACCCCGAGGTGCTCCTGGTGGACTGGGTCCGTTCCGGAGGCGACGATCCCGCCCGGGACCTTGCCCTCCTCAAGACGGGAAGCCTGGACCTCTTGGGGGAAAAAAGGGCCCGGGAGGCCCTTTTCCGCCTGGTGCAGTTCTACCCCAAAGAGGTGCGGGAGCGCCTGGCCTTTTACGTGCCCCTCACCTATCTCCACGACCTCCACTGGTTCCGCACGAAGAAGCCCGAGGGCTTCCTCGAGGCCCTGGCGGACAAGCTCCCCCGAGCTCTGAGCTTCTTCCAAGACTGCTTTCCCCTGAGAAACCGGGCGTGTTAGGCTTTGGGGGATGAGGATCACCCTGGTGGACCATCCCTTGGTCCAGCACAAGCTGGCCCACCTCCGGGATAAACGCACGGGCGCCAAGGACTTTCGCGAGCTGGCGGAGGAGGTATCCCTCCTCATGGCTTACGAAGCCATGAGGGACCTGGAACTTACGGAAACCACCGTGGAAACCCCCGTGGCCCCCGCCCGGGTCAAGGTGCTTTCCGGCAAGAAGCTGGCCCTGGTGGCTATCTTGCGGGCTGGATTGGTCATGGTGGAGGGCATCCTCAAGCTGGTGCCCCATGCCCGCGTGGGGCACATCGGCCTCTACCGGGACCCCGAGTCCCTAAAGCCCGTTCAGTACTACGCCAAGCTACCCCCGGATATCCACGAGCGCCGGGTCTTCCTCCTGGACCCCATGCTGGCCACGGGCGGGAGCGCCAGCCACGCCCTTACCCTTCTTAAGGAGAAGGGGGCCACGGGGATCAAGCTCATGTGCCTCATCGCCGCCCCCGAGGGCCTGGAGCGCATCGCCCAGGACCATCCCGACACCGAGGTGGTGGTGGCGGCCATCGACGAGCGCCTGAACGACCACGGTTACATCGTTCCCGGCCTGGGGGACGCCGGGGACCGGATCTACGGGACCAAATGACTGAACTTCTGAAGAAGATAGGCATCGCTGAACCCACGGGCACAGGCTGGCTTACCGTGGCCTTCGCCTTCCTGGTGGCCCTTTTCTTCACCTGGCGCTTCCTGCCCCATGTGCGCCGCTTCGCCCTCAAGGTGGGCTGGGCGGACATGCCCAACGAAAGGCGCCTCAACCGGGAGCCCCTGCCCAACGCCGGGGGCCTGGCGGTGTACGCCGGGGTGGTGCTGGCCCTGGTGGTGGCCGCCTTCCTAAGGCCCATCCTGGTGGAACACGTGCTTATCCAAATCCTCGCCATCCTCTTGGGAGGAGCTTGGCTGGTGCTGGTGGGCTTCATCGACGATCAGTTCGGCCTCCCCCCCCTCTTCCGCCTCTTCGTGCAAACCCTGGCCGCCCTCCTCCTCATGGCGGTGGGGGTGCGGTTCGAAGCCGCCTTCGGCACCCCCCTGGATCCCGTCTTGGGGTTTTTCCTCACCTGGCTCTGGGTGGTGGGAATCACCAACGCCCTGAACCTCATGGACGGCCTGGATGGGCTGGCGGGCGGGGTGGCGTACATCAGCGCCATGAGCCTCCTCTTCGTGAGCGCCCAGTTTCCCTACTGGGCGGCAGGCACCCTGGTCCTGGCGGCCCTGGCCGGGGCAGCCCTGGGCTTCCTGCGGCACAACCTTCACCCAAGCCGCATCATCCTGGGGGATGCGGGGGCTTACTTCCTGGGCTTCACCCTGGCGGCCACCTCCCTTCTTGGCAATCTGAAGCTCACCACCTTTTTGGGCCTCCTGCCCCCGGCCCTTTTTCTTCTTCTCCCCATCCTGGACACCACCCAGGTGGTGGTGCGAAGGCTATTGCGGGGGCAAAACCCCCTTTCCACCCCCGGCAAGGACCACATCCACCACCGCCTTCTCGCCCGGGGACTTTCCCAAAGGCGGGTGGCCTTCCTCCTGTGGGGGCTCGCCCTCCTCTTCAACCTTCTGGCCATGGCCTACCTGGGCATGCCGAAGGAAGCCATCCTGGCAAGCCTTTTCGCCACGGTTTCCGGCCTGGGGTGGGTGACCTACCGCCGCCTCAGGGCCCTTTGGAGGGGGGTAGAATAGCCCTATGGTCAAGCGGCCTCGCCCCTTTACCGTAGAGGAGTTCCACCGCTTGGCGGAGGCTGGCATCCTCCACGAAGACGACCGGGTGGAGCTGATCCGGGGAGAGATTTTGGAAATGAGCCCGATTGGAAGCCGTCATGCAGCGGCGGTAAACCGACTGGCCCGCCTTTTCATACAGGCCCTCGGAAACCGGGCCATCGTGAGCATCCAGAATCCCGTGCGGTTGGGAAAGGATTCCGAGCCCCAGCCCGACCTGGCTCTGCTCAAGACCCGGGCCGATGATTACGCCCATGACCTACCCCAGGCGGGAGACGTTCTCCTACTGGCGGAAGTGGCGGATACCTCGTTGACCTATGACCTCGAGGTCAAGCTTCCCCTCTACGCCCAGCATGGCATCCCCGAGGTCTGGGTGGTGGACCTCTTGGGGGAAAGGGTCCTGGTTTTCCGCCATCCCCAAGGGGAAAGCTATGGAGAGACCCTGACCGAAGGCCCCGAAGGAAGCCTCACACCCCTTCTGCTGCCCGAGGTTTCTTTCCCTGCCCGCCTCGTCCTCCTGAAACCATGAAGCGGGTGGTCCTAGCCTTCGGCACCCGGCCTGAGGCCACCAAGATGGCCCCGGTCTACCTGGCTTTGAAGGAGCACCCCCACATCAAGCCCCTCATCCTCCTCACCGGCCAGCACCGGGAACAACTAAGGCAGGCCCTGGGGCTTTTCGGCATCCAAGAGGACCGCAACCTGGACGTGATGCAAGAGCGCCAGGCCCTGCCGGACCTGGCGGCCCGCATCCTGCCCCAGGCGGCCAGGGCCCTCGAGGAGATGCGGGCGGACTACGTGCTGGTCCACGGGGACACCCTCACCACCTTCACCGTGGCCTGGGCGGCCTTTCTGGTGGGGCTTCCCGTGGGGCACGTGGAGGCAGGCCTAAGAAGCGGCAACCTCAAAGAACCCTTCCCCGAGGAGGCCAACCGCCGTCTCACCGACGTGCTTACCGACCTGGACTTCGCCCCCACCCCTCTGGCCAAGGAAAACCTCCTAAGGGAGGGCAAGAAGGAGGAGACCATCCTGGTCACCGGCCAGACGGGGGTGGATGCCGTGCTCCTGGCCGCCCGGCTAGGCCGGCTTCCTGAGGGGCTTCCCCCTGGCCCCTACGTGACCGTTACCATGCACCGGCGGGAAAACTGGCCCATCCTGCCGGAGCTGGCCCGGGCCCTCAAACGGGTGGCCGAGGCCTTCCCCCACCTCACCTTCGTCTACCCCGTGCACCTGAACCCCGTGGTGCGGGAGGCGGTCTTCCCCGTGCTCAAAGGGATGAAGAACTTTCTCCTCCTGGACCCCTTGGACTACGGGCCCATGGCCGCCTTGATGCGGGAAAGCCTCCTCCTCGTCACCGATTCCGGGGGGCTCCAGGAGGAAGGAGCGGCCCTGGGGGTTCCCGTGGTGGTGCTCAGGAACGTTACGGAAAGGCCAGAAGGCCTCGAGGCGGGCATCCTGAGGCTGGCGGGCACCGACCCCGAAAGGGTGTACCGCACGGTAAAGGAATTGTTGGAAAACCCCCAAGAGCTGGCCCGCATGCGCCAGGCCAAGAACCCCTACGGGGATGGGAAGGCGGGGATTCGGGTGGCCCAGGGAGTGGCCTGGCGGCTCGGCCTGGGGCCTAGGCCGGAGGATTGGGTTCCCTAGGCCAGGGCCTGAGCTGGTAGAGGCCCACCAGGAGGAGGCAGCCCCCCAGGAGGAGGGCGGCAAGCCGTCCCCCGAAGCGTTCAAAGAGGAGGCCGGTGAGGTAGGCCCCAAGGGGCCCGGTGCCCAGCATCACCAGGCTGTACACCGCCATCACCCGGCCCCGAATCCGGTCGGGCACGGATAGCTGCACCAGGGTGTTGGCGTTGATGAGCACGGAGATCATCCCGAACCCTCCCAGGGCCAAAAAGAAGGGGACCAGGAAGGCGTAGGGCAGGAAGAGGCCCAGGTGGGCCAGGGAAAGGGAAAAGACCCCAAGAAGAAGCCTCCCCGGCTTGGGCCTACCCGTGAAGGCCATGACCAAGGCAGCCCCCAAGGCCCCCAACCCCACGCTGGAAAGGAGGCCACCATAACCCGTGGCGGAAAGCCCCAGCACCAGCCGGGCATAGGAGGGCACCAGGGTCTGGAAGTTCATGCCCAAGAGGCTGGCGAAGAGCACCAGTCCCACCACCCGGCGCACCACGGGATGCTCGAGGACAAACCGCACCCCCTCCTGGGCCTCCCGCCACCAGCGGCCATCCCCTTCCTCCCCCCTAGGACCCAGGGGAAGCCGGCGCAGGACGAAGAGAAGGGGCAAAAAGGAAAGGGCGTTGGCCAAATAGGCCACCCCCACGCCAAAGAGGGCGATCAACACCCCGGCTAGGGCCGGCCCCACCAACCTGCTGGTGTTGAAACCAAAGGAGTTAAGGGCGATGGCCCCCGGGTACCGGTCCCTGCCCGCCAGCTCCACGGTGAAGCTCTGGCGCACCGGGAGGTCCATGGCGTTGAGGGCCCCGTAGAGAAACGCAAAGAGGAGTACGTGGCCATAGCGCACCTGCCCGGTGAGGATGAGGAAGGCCATGAGGAGGGCCAGAACCATCATGCCCCCCTGGGTAAAAATAAGAAGGTTCCGCTTGGGGTAACGGTCCGCCAACACCCCGGCGGGAAGGGAGAAGAGCAAGGAGGGCAGGAACTGCAAGGCCACCACCAGCCCAAGCCTCTCCGCGCTTCCCGTAAGGAGGAGGACCAGCCATCCCTGGGCCGCCGACTGCATCCAGGTGCCCATCTGGGAGGTGAAAAGGGCAAGCCAGTAAGAACGATAAAGAGGGTCTTTCAGGAGGGCCAAGGCCAGCACCTCCTTATCCTACGGCTGACTGACCGGTCATTACCAACTCCACCGCCGGCCTGTGCCTATACTGAGGCATGCTCCAGCGCGGCTTTCCCCTGTTCCGCGTTCTGGGGATCCCCCTTTACCTGGATCTCTCCTTCCTCCTGATTCTGCCCCTCTTGGCCTTTCTCATCGGCAGCAACTTGCCCCTTTATCTGGAGTTATTTGGCCTTCCTCGGGACCCCTCCCTGCTCCAGGGCACCCTGCCCTTCCTCCTGGGACTTTCCGCGGCCCTAGGGCTTTTCGCCTCCGTGCTTTTACACGAGCTCGGGCACGCCCTGGTAGCCCGCTGCTCCGGTATAGAAACCAAACGCATCACCCTGTGGCTCCTGGGCGGGGTAGCCCAGATGGAAAGGATCCCCAGGGAACCCAAAAAGGAACTCTGGATTGCCCTGGCGGGCCCAGCGGTGAGCTTTTCCCTGGCTCTCTTCTTCCGTTTGGTGCAGGCGGAATCCGGGGCCTTGGGGTTTCTCACCCACTATTTGGCCCTGGTCAACCTGATGCTGGGGCTATTCAACCTCCTCCCTGCCCTGCCCTTGGATGGAGGTCGGGTCTACCGGGCGCTTTTGGCCATGCGCAAGCCCTACCTCCAGGCCACCCGGCAGGCCTTGGCCCTGAGCCAGGCGGTGGCCTGGGCCTTGGGGCTGTTCGGATTTCTGGCCTTCAATCCCTTCCTGGTCCTCATCGCCTTTTTCGTGTACATGGCCTCGAGGGCCGAGGTGGAGGCCACCCTGCTGGCCCAAGCCTTAAGCGGGCTGAAGGCCAAGGACCTCATGACCCCAAACCCCCTGGTCATCCCCCCAGGGCTTACGGTCCAGGAAGTCCTGGAACTGGCCCTGGCCCACAAGGTTTCCGGCTTTCCCGTGGTGGAGGAGGGACGGGTCCTGGGGGTGGTGGGCCTCGAGGGGCTGGAGGGCGCCGACCCCCTGGCCCCGGTGGTCCACTACCTAAAAGAACCCCTGATCCTCTCCCCCGAGGAGGACGCCCTTACCGCCTTGGAGCGCATGGCGGAGCACGGCTATGCCCGGGCCCTGGTGATGGAAGGGGGCCGCCTGGTGGGCATCCTCAGCAAAACCGACCTCCTAAGGGCCTTCCAGGTGCGGATGCTGGGGCATTCCTCACCTTGACAGGCGGAGGGCGGTGGGGTAGGTTAGGGGCGCAAAAGTATACGGGAGGCGACCATGAAGCGAGTCCTTATCCTCATCGGTCTGGTAGCCCTAGGGCTTGGCCTAGCGCAAAAACCCAAGGTGGTGATCGGCACGGGAAGCACCGGTGGCGTCTTCTTCTACTACGGTACCGCCATGGCCGACATCCTGAATAAGGCCGGGGCGGTGGAGGCCCAGCCGGTGCAGACCGGTGGCTCCTATGACAACCTGCAGCTCCTGCGGGACCGTACCTCGGGCAACACCTACTACTGCGCCCTCACCACCACCGACTCCGCCTACGTGGCCTACACCGGGGAGGAGCCCCGCTTTAAGGACAAGCCGGCCAAAAACCAGCGGGTCCTCTTCTACATGTACCCCTCCTTCATCCACCTGGTGACCGCGGAAAAGACCGGCATCAAGGTGGTGCAGGACCTCAAGGGCAAACGGGTTTCCACAGGCCAGCCTGGCTCCAGCACCGAGAACCTCGCCCTTCTGGTCCTGCAGGGGGCCGGGGTAAAGCCGGAAACCTTCGCCAAGCGGGAGCGCCTGCCGGTGGCAGAAGGAGCCAAGGCCCTGGCTGAGGGCACCCTGGATGCCTTCTTCTGGGTGGGAGGCGTGCCCACCAGCTCCATCGTGGAGCTCTCCCAGACCCTCGCCCGCAAAGGGGACCGCATCTACCTGGTGCCCATCGACCCCAAGAGCACCACCGCCCAGGTGGTCATGAAGAGGTTCCCAGGCCTGGTGGATCCCTACAAGGTGCCCAAGAACGTCTACAACACCCGCACCGACGTGCCGGGGCTGGCCACCGGCAACATCGTGGTCTGCCCGGACACCCTGCCCGCGGAGGCCGGCTATGCCATCGTGAAGGCCGTCTTCGAGAACCTGGATACCCTCCGCACCGCTGTGGCCGCCGCCAAGGACACCAGCCTCGAGGCCACCGCCAAGCTTTACGGGAAGCTCCCCATCCCTTTCCACCCGGGAGCCGAGCGGTACCTGAAGGAGAAAGGCCTCATCAAGTAAGCCATGCCTTAGCCCGGGCGCCCTGGAACCCTCCAGGCCCCGGGCTTTTTTGGAGAAAGCCATGGAGCTAGAACATCCCAAGACTCCATCCACCCCTCTGGCCCGGCTGACCCACTGGATCCTGATCCTGGGAGCTCTTTACAGCCTGTATCTGGTCCTTCATCCCTTCACCCCCTTGGCCAAGGCCGAGATCCCCATCCTGGACATCGTCCAGCTTCAGCGAAGCACCCACGTCCTCTTTCTCCTTCTTGGGGGGTATCTCGTTTCCTTCTACCTCCCAAGGAAGCGCACCCTAGGGGCCTGGGTGTACTTCGCCTTCACCTTGATCCCCCTCTACAACTTCCTCTTTCCCAGCGTGCCCGGGGTAAACCTGCCGTGGGAGGCCAAGGCGGTGGGCCTCCTGTACTGGGGGGTGGCGGCCCTGCCTGCAATCCTCCCGCGCTTAAAACCGCCCGCCGACCTCTTGGCGGTTCTCCTGGCCCTTTTCCCTACCCTCTACCAGCTCCGCTTCTTTGAGGAGCTGGTCTACCGGGCGGTGCTTCCTGCGCCTTGGGACATGGCCATGTCCTTCGGGCTCATCATGCTGGTCCTGGGCCTGGTCTACCGCCTTCTGGGCCCCGTGATGCCTGTATTGGTCCTCTTCTTCTTCAGCTACAACCTCTACGCTGACCTCTTCCCCGGGGCCTTCAGGGGAAGCCGCCAGGGAATAGACCTCCTTCTGGGCAAAACCTTCAACGAAACCGAGGCCGGCATCTACGGGCTCATCACCGGGGTCTCCGCCAAGTACCTGGTCTACTTCACCTTGCTTTCCGGCATGATCGGGGCCCTGGGCCTGGGGAAGGTGGTGGCCAACCTGGCCCTGGCCCTGGTGGGCAAGCATCCCGCCACCCCTGGACGGGTTACCGGCCTGGCCAGCGTGTTCATGGGCATGTTCTCCGGCTCCGGGGCCGCGGACACCCAGTTTGTGGCCGCCCTCACCAAGCCCCTTTACGAGAGGGCCAACTACGATCGCCTGGTGGCCGCAGGCCTGGTGGCCACCGCGGGCACCATTGCCCTCATCACCCCCCCGGTCATGGGCTCCATCGCCTTCATCATGGTGGAAATCCTACAGATCTCCTACCTGAAGGTGATCATCATGGCCCTGGGGCCGGCCTTGCTTTACCTAACCGCCGTTTTGGCCTTCAACGAGTTCTACTCCCGAAAGGCGGGCCTGCCCCCCGTGGGAGCGGAGCTGGGCATGAGCCGAAGGGCCTATATCCTTCGCTATAGCACCCTCTTTTTGCCGATCCTCCTCATCATCGCCATGCTCTACATGGGCTACGAGGTGCGCACCGCCGCCAGCCTGGCCCTCCTCTTCTTCATCCTCCTCACTTATCTGGACCCCACCCTGAGGCCTAAGAACCTGGCTCCCATCTTCCAGGGGCTTTCCGAGGGCTTCCGTACCTTGCTCCCCATCGGCACGGCCGTGACCGCCGCCAACCTCATCTTCGCCATGATGGTGATCAGCGGCCTCCCCTCCAAGTTCAGCCAGCTTCTCCAGCAGGTATCGGGGGAAAGCCTCCTCCTCGCCACCCTCATCACCGCCATCTTCAGCCTGATCCTGGGCATGGGGGTACCCCCCACCGCCACCTACGTGCTCACCTCGGCCCTCACCGCCCCGGCCATCATCGCCCTGGCCAAGCAAAACGGCATCCCCGACTCCGCCGCCATCCTCGCCACCCACATGTTCCTCTTCTACTATGCGGTCCTGGCCGATGTAACCCCGCCCGTGGCCCTTTCCGCCTACGCCGCAGCCAGCGTCTTCGGCACCAACCCCCTGGTCACCGGGGTCTATGCCGCCCGGGTAGCCCTCGCCAAATACCTGGTGGGCTTCTTCTTCCTCCTTTCCTACTCGGGCACCGCCCTCCTCATCGTGCCCGTGTTGGAGAACTCCCCTCCCGGCGAGGCCTGGGGCATGATCCTGGAGCGCTTCCTCTCCGTGGCCATCGGCATCGTCTACCTTTCCGCCTCCGCCGCAGGGTATACCCGCAGGCCCCTGGCGCGCTGGGAAGCTTGGGCTTTGGGCATCCTGGCGGTTTTCCTCTTCGCGCCCTATGGACCCCTGAACCTGGCGGCCTTCCTGCTCGGCCTTCCCTTCTTCTTCCGCAAAGGGTTGACGGGAACTCGAGGAAAGGCTTAGGGTAAAAGCCGAAGGAAAGGAGGCAAGGCTATGAAGAGAGCCCTGTTGATCCTCTTGGCCCTGGCGGGGTTGGGTCTTGCCCAGAAGCCCAGGGTGGTGATCGCCACCGGGGGTGTGGGGGGGGTGTACTTCTACTACGGCACCACCTTGGCGGAAATCTGGAACAAAGCCGGGGTGGCCGAGGCCCAGGCCATCCAGACCGCGGCTTCCATTGACAACCTGCTCCTTTTGGAAAACCGCACAGGCGGGGGCACCTACTACTGCGGCACCGTGCTGCCCGATTCCGCCTACCTGGCCTACACCGGCCAGCACGACCGCTTTAAGGACAAACCCGCCAAAAGCGTGCGCATCCTCTTCGCCATGTACCCCAACTTCCTGCACATCGTCACCCGGGAGGGAACGGGCATCCGGGTGGTGCAGGATCTGAAGGGGAAGCGGGTCTCCACCGGGGCCCCGGGCTCGGGCACCGAGGTGGAGGCCTTGCTGGTCCTGCAGGCTGCCGGGATCTCCCCCAAGGACTTCGCCAAGCAGGAGCGCCTGGGGGCCCAGGAAAGCGCCAACGCCTTAGCCGAGGGCAACATCGATGCCTTCTTCTGGTCGGGGGGCCTCCCCACCGGGGCCATCACCGAGCTTTCCGCCGCCCTGGCCCGGAAGGGGCAGAGGATCCACCTGGTGCCCTTGGATCCCAAGAGCACCGTGGTGCAGACCTTCCAGAAGCGCTTCCCCGGGCTTGCTGGCCCTGGGGTGATCCCCAAGGCGGTCTACGGAACCCGGAGCGACACCCCCACCCTCACCTTCTGGAACCTCTTCGTCTGCCCGCAAAGCCTGCCGGAGGAGGCCGCCTACGCCCTCACCAAGGCCACCTTTGAGAACCTGGCCACCCTGCGCCAGGCCGTGGCCGCCGCCCGGGACACCACCCTGGAGAACGCCGTCCGCTTCGTGGGGGGCACCATCCCCTACCACGAGGGGGCCCTGCGCTACTTCCGGGAAGCCGGGGTCCTGAAGTAGGCCGGTGAAACCCGCCATTTTCCGCACCAAGCTGGCCCAGCTCCTAGGGAGCTGGGCCTTTTGGCTGGTCGTGGTCTTTCTCGGCCTAGTCCGGGTGGTGGTGGTAGAGGACGGACAGCAAAAGCGGTATCTCTTCCTGAACGCCTGGGAGCAAGGACGGGTGGAGTTCGTCAACTCGGTGACGGGGAAGCCCGTCCTCCTGGAGTTCCGCCTGCCCTGGGCCTTCCAGGGCTTTCGGGCCTTCACCGACCCGGAAACGGAAGCCTATTACACCGCAGGCGAATACCCCTGGAACCAGGCGCTGGCCAAGGAGAGGCGGAAGAGCCTCACCTATTGCTCCGAGGTGGGCCTGGCCTTAAAGCTGGGAGATACCTGGTTCCGCGTGGAAAAGGGATGCCTTCGCCTCCGCCTCCTCTGGCCCCCTTAACGGAGGATCTGGGGGACTACCTTCAGGGTAAGGGTGCGGCCCTGGCGCCAGACCTCGAGGCTCACGGCCTCCCCGGGCTTCTTGCCGTAGAGCACCTGGCGGAGCTGGGCGATGGAGGAAAGAGGCACCCCGTCGGCCTTGAGGAGCACATCCCCATCCACCCCCACCTGCAAGGCCTCCCCCGTGGGAAGCTGGATGTAGGCAAAGCGGCTTGGGGCCCTTAAGCCCGCCCGGGCAGCGGGGCTATTCCTCTCCACCTCCTGCACCATGAGGCCGGAGGCGGGAAGCCCGTACTGCTGGCGAAGCCTCTCCGGGTAGATGGAAAGGGGGATGAGGGACACGCCAAGCCGGGGACGGCTCCTGACGATCTCCTCCGCGGTCAGGGTCTTCCCCGCCTTGAGCTCGGGCAGGTACTGCTTCACCAGGTTGATGGGCAGGGCAAACCCCACCCCGGCGAACTGGGCGGCCCCGAACTGGCCCGTGGGGGTGAAGATGGCGGTGTTGATGCCGATCACCTCCCCGCGGGAGTTGAGGAGGGGTCCGCCGGAGTTTCCAGGGTTGATGGCGGCATCCGTCTGGATCACCTGGGGCACCAGACCCGACTCATCCCCGATGGCCCCGGGGTTTTCCCGGATGGCGGAGACGATCCCCTGGGTCACGGTGAACTCCAGCCCGAAGGGGTTTCCCATGGCGATGGCCTTCTGCCCCACCCTTATACGGTCGGAATCCCCCAGGACCAAGGGCACCAGCTTTTCCTTAGGGGCCTCCACCTTGAGGAGGGCCAGATCCAAAGGCGGGGCCGCCCCCACCAGGCGGGCCTGGTACTCCTTGGGGTCGTTGTGGAACTTCACAGTGATGCGGCTGGCTCCCTCCACCACGTGGTAGTTGGTGAGGATGTACCCCTCCTTGTCGATCACGAAGCCCGAGCCCGTGCCCTCCTGTGGGGGCATTTGCAAAAAGGGGGCAAAAAACTCAAAGCCCGGGGGAAGCTGGACTCTTTGGGGACGGGTCACCACCCCCACGTAGACCACCCCGTCCCCGTACTTCTCCACGATCTCCACGGTGTTGCGCTCGTACTCCAGAAGCCCTGCCTCGGCAGGTGCGGAAACAGGCTGGGAGCGCTGGGTCTGGCCGTTGCTCAACCCCCACCAGAGCACGGCCCCCGCCATCAGGGCAAGCACCAGAAAACCCACAAAGGAACGGGCTAGGTTCATGCGCCACCTCCCGAACTTACCTTACGCTTTCCCGGTTAGGCACCGATTAGACGAAGACCACGGTCTTGTTGCCGTGGACGAGGATGCGGTCCTCGAGGTGCCAGCGCACCGCCCGGGCCAGGACCGTGCGCTCCAGCTCCTGCCCAAGCCGCCGCATCTCCGCCACCGTGTGGCGGTGGGATACCCGCACCACGTCCTGCTCGATGATGGGCCCCTGGTCCAGCTCCTCGGTGACGTAGTGGGCGGTGGCCCCGATGAGCTTCACCCCCCGCTCGTGGGCCTGGCGGTAGGGGTCGGCCCCGGCAAAGGCCGGCAGGAAGGAATGGTGGATGTTGATGATGCGCATGGGGTAGCGGGCCACGAAACCGGGGGAGAGGATCTGCATGTAGCGGGCCAGGACCACCAGCTCCACCCCTTCCTCCTCCAGGAGGGCCAGGATCCTTTCCTCCGCCTCCTCTTTCCTTCCCTTCTCCACCGGCACGTGGTGGTAGGGGATACCGAAGCGCTCCACCTCCTCCTGGTGGTGAGGGTGGTTGGAGATCACCATCCGGAGGTCCATGGCAAGCTCCCCCACCCTATAGCGCCAGAGGAGTTCCAAAAGGGCATGGGCTGGCTTGGAGACTAAAATGGCCACCCGCTTTCTTTCCGAGGCATAGGCCAGGCGCCACTCCATCTGGAAGCGGCTTGCCACCACGTCCTGGAAGGCCCTTTCCAGGGCAGGGCGGGAAAGGTCCAGGTGGGGGGTGGTGAAGGCCAGGCGCATGAAAAAGGTTCCCCCTTCGGGATCGGTGGAATACTGCTGCAAATCGGTGATGTTGGCCCCATGGGCGTACAGGAACCCGGAAACCGCGGCCACGATCCCAGGCCGGTCCGGGCAGGTGATGAGGAGCCGCGCCTCTTCCATAGGCGCTACTATATCCCCATGGACTGGCGGACCACCGACCTATCGGACGCCCATCCCGAGGCGGAAACCCTGCCCATGGTCTATAGGAACCTTGGGCTCCCAAGGGCGGGTGCGCACCCTGAAGGCCTTCCAGGACAACGCCCCCGTGCGAAGGATATGTGGAGGAGGGGCGAGGCCAGATGCCGGCGGTGGACGGGGGAGGCTCCCTGAAGACCGCCCTTTTGGGGGGCAACCTGGCCCGGCTGGCCTGGGAGCGGGGCTGGGCCGGAATGGTGATCCACGGGGCCGTACGGGATACCGAGGAGCTCAAGGAAGTGCCCATCGGCACCCTGGCCCTGGCGGCCGGAAGGCCAGAGGGGAGAACGTACCCCTTAACCTCCCCTGGGCCAGGGTTCTTCCGGGAAATCCTCTTCTGGCAGACGAGGACGGGATTCCTCTCCTGCCCTCGCCCCAGAGCGGCGGCCAAAGCGGCGGATGAGGTCCTCCTCCTTGAGGGCCAGCAGGGTGGGCCGGCCGTGAGGGCAGACCCAGGGGGTTTGGCACTGGAGGAGGGCATCCAGAAGGGCCTGGCCCTCGCCCCGGGACAGGGGGTGCCCCGCCTTCACCGCCGGCAGGCAGGCCAGGCGGGCCAAAAGCTCCGCGAGGCTTTTCCCCTCTCCCCTTAGGGCCTCGCGGAAGATCTCCGGAAGGAGGAGGGGATAGGGATGGAGGAAGGAAGGGGCCGCCAGGAGCCTGACCCTGCCGGGGCCAAAGGCCTCGAGGGCAAAGAGGGAGGCCAAGGCCTCCTGCCTTTCCGGAAAAAGGGCCTCCTCCGCAGGGGAAAGCTCCACCAGAACGGGATAGGGAAGCTCCTTTAACCCCTCCTCCTTAAGGCGCCTTTGAAACTCCTCGTAGAGCACCCGCTCGTGGGCAGCATGCTGGTCCACCACGTAGAGGGTATCCCCCGCCTCCGCCAGAAGGTAGCTACCCCGGAACTGCCCCAGGTACCGCAAAGGGGGAAGCCCTGAAGGGGTGGGCAGGCTTAAGGGCATGAGGGGCCTGGGTTCGGGGAGGCTACGGGCCAGGTTATGCCTTTGGAAGGCCTCCCTCAGACCTTCCTCCACAAAGGCCTCCACCTCCTCCAAGACCGCCACCTCCTCCTTCCTGGCATCCAGCCGCAACCGGAAGGCCTCGAGGGGCAGGGTGAGGTTCAGGACACCCACGGGGAAATGCCCCTCGGGAAGAAGCTCCCGGTAAGCCCGGCGCACGGTTTTCAGCAAACCCTCTGGCCAGGCCACGGGACGACCATTTATGGCCAGGAAGAGAAGGTCGGGCCGGGTGCGGGAAGCCTGGGGTCCGGAAAGCAAGCCCTGAAGCCGCATGCCCCCGGCCTCCCGCTCCACGGGCAAGAGCCTTTCCATCAGGACCCGGCCAAAGGCCAGCCGGGCTGCTTCCTTAAGCCCCGCACCCGGGAAGAGGAGCCGGGCCTCCCCCTCTGCGAAAAAGGCCAGGGAAAGCCAGGGATAATGGAGGAGGTAGCGCCTTAAAAGCTCCGCCACCTCCCGCTCCGAGCCTTCCCCTTCCCACCCCACCACCTCCACCCGGGTCCCCGGGGGGGCGGGCACCTCCCTAACCTCCACCCGCTCCCCCCGGGCCAGAAGAAGCCCCCCGCCCACCTGAAAGCGAGGCCGGGAGCGGATCCTGAGGAGGGCGGCCTGCCTGAGGGCGTAAAGGGCCTGGCCGCGAAAGCCCAGGGTGGTGATCCTCCCGGGGTCCAGAAGCTTGCTGGTGGCGAAGGGTTCCACCGCCAAGGGAAGCTCGGCCAAGGGGATTCCCTGGCCATCGTCCTCCACCACGATCCTCTCCCGTCCCCCGCCGTAAAGCTCCACCCGCACCCTCTTGGCCCCTGCGTCCAGGGCGTTTTCCAAAAGCTCCCGCACCACGTCTCTGAGGGAAAAGACCACCTCCCCCCGGGCCAGGAGCCCCCGGAGCTCCTCAGGAAGCGGGCGGATCACCCCTTTATGGTATCCAGGGGAGCCCCCAGGGCCAAGGCCTTGAGCTCATGCAGAAGGCGGAGGGCCTCGAGGGGGGTCAGGGTGTTGGGATCCAGGGAGATGAGCTTCTCCAGTACTGCCTCCGCCACCCCCTCCCTGCGGGCGGTGAGGACCTGGAGGAGGGCCTTGGCCCGTTCCACCACCTCCTTAGGAAGCCCCGCCATCCTGGCCACCTCCACCCCGTAGCTCTTGGAGGCCGGGCCAGGCAGCACCTGGTGGTAGAAGGTCAGCCCTCCTTCCTCCTCCTTGGCGGCCACGTGCAGGTTTTTCAGTCGAGGCAGGGGCAGGGCGGTCAGCTCAAAGTAGTGGGTGGCGAAAAGGGTGTAGCACCGCCTCTCGTGAAGGGCCTCGGCCACGGCGGTGGCGATGGCCACCCCGTCCAAGGAGCTCGTCCCGCGGCCCACCTCGTCCAGAAGGACCAGGCTCTTCTCCGTGGCCTCCTTGAGGATCAGGGCCACCTCCTCCATCTCCACCATGAAGGTGCTCCGCCCCCCTGCCAGGTCATCGGAGGCCCCGATCCGGGTAAGGATCCGGTCGAAGAGGGGAAGGACAGCCTCCTCCGCGGGCACAAAGCTTCCAATCTGGGCCAGAAGGGCGATGAGAGCCGTCTGACGCAGGTAGGTGCTCTTCCCCGCCATGTTGGGCCCGGTGACCAAGACGAGCTCGTGGGCCGTCTCCAGGTCGTTGGGGACAAAGCTGGTGCGCCGCTCCACCACCGGGTGGCGCCCCCCGCGGATGTGAAGCCTATCGCCAAAACGGGGCCTTACGTAGCCATAGCGCACCGCCACCTCCGCCAAGGCGGCATAGACGTCCAGCTCCGCCAGGACCCTGGCCGCCTCCCTGAGGGCCTCCGCCTCCTTCCTGGCCTTCTCCCTGAGCTCCAGGAAGACTTCCTCCTCCCGGCGGCGGATCTGGGCCTCGAGGCGGTAGAGCTCCCTTTCCCTCTCCTTGATCTCCGGCAGGGTGTAGCGCTGCCGGTCCTTCAGGGTCTGGATGGCCTTGTACTCCGAGGGGACCCGTTCGTAGTAGGGTCGGGTCACCTCCAGGTAGTAGCCGAAGACGGCGTTATAGCCCACCTTCAAGGTGGGGATGCCGGTTCTGGCCTTCTCCCGCTCCTCCAGCTCCAGGAAGTAGGCCACCCCTTCCCGGTAGGCCTGCCGCAGGGCATCCAAATGGGGATCGTAGCCCTCGCGGATCAGCCCTCCTTCGGAGAGCTTGAGGGGGAGTTCCTCCTCCAAGGCCGCCCTCAACTCCTCCAGAAGGGAACCCAGGTCGGGAAGGACCACCTCCTCCCCCAAGAGGGCCCGGAGCTCGGGCAGGATCTCCAGGCTCCGGCGCAAGGAGCCCAGGTCCCGCGGGGATGCCCGCCCCATCTCCAGCCGGGTGGCCAGCCTTTCCAGGTCCGCCAAGCGGAAGAGGAGCCGCCTCACCCCTTCCCGCAGGGCCCCTTCCCTTACAAAGCGCTCCACCCGGTCCAGCCGGGCCTCCAAAGGACCCGCCTCCAGCAAGGGATGGCGCAGCCAGCTTTGCAACAACCTGCGGCCAAAAGCCGTGCGGGTTTCGTCCAGAACGCCGAAGAGGGTGTCCTGGCCCCGGATGGGCTCGAAGACCTCGAGGGCCCTTAAGGTGGCCTCGGGCAGGTGCATGAAGGCCCCGGGGTCGTAGGGGCGGAAGGGCCTGGGGCTGAACCCCTCTCCTTGGGTCCAGCGGGCATACCAAAGGAGCGCCCCCTGGACCCGGCGCAAGGCCAAGGGCCCCTCCCCTACCGGTTCAAAGGGAGCCTCCGAAAGCATAACGGGGAAGCGCTTCTGGAATTCTTCCACAAACTCTTGGTTTTCCCTGAGCTCCGGGGCCAGAAGCACCTCGGCAGGCCGGTGGCGAAATAGCTCGTCGTAGAGGGCGCTTTTGCTCTTAAGCAAGGTGCCCTTGAACTCCCCGGTGGACACGTCCAGAAAGGCCACCCCGAAACCATCCCCGGTGGCGATGGCCGCCAGGTAGTTGGCTTCCTTGGAAAGAAGGGTCTCCTGCACCAGGGTGCCAGGGGTGAGGAGCTGGGTCACCTCCCGCCGCACCAGGCCCTCGGCCTCTTCCGCGGGCTCCACCTGGTCCGCCACCGCCAACCGGAAACCCATTTTCAAAAGCCTTTCCGCATAGGCGTCAAAGGCCCTAATGGGAATCCCCGCCATGGGGGTGGTGAAGTCCTTGCTGGACTTGTGGGTAAGCACCAATCCCAAAGCCCGGGCCAGCCTTTCCGCATCCTCCCCGAAGCACTCGTAGAAGTCCCCCACCTGGAAGAGGAGGAGGTAGTCGGGGTAGCGGTCCCTGAGCTCCACGTACTGCTGCAGGAGGGGGGGAAGGGGACCTGGGCCTTCACCCTTAAGCATGGGATTCATCATAACCCCGATATACCCCTGGATAAGTGCTCTCGCATATACCTGTCCGCATGGAACTAAACGAGAGCTTAGCCGAACTTGACATGGGTAGGGTTTACCCCTTAGCATTAAGGCTGACCGGAAGGGACAAACGCCCCTAAGGAGGTTTCCTATGGAAAAGATCGATCGGCGCACTACCCTTAAGCTCATGGGCATGGGTGCGGCCTTGTTGGCTGCAGGCAGCCGGGGCCTGGCCCAACAAACTCCCACCGCCGACCAGCTGGTTAAGGGGAAGAACCCCAAGCTCATCGTCCTCTCCCAGCGCCCCATCGTCCTGGAAACTCCCTACGACCTCTTGGCCAGCAATCCCGAGCGCACCCCCAACCCCCTCTTCTTCATCCGTAACAACGTGGATCTGCCAGGGTACAACACCCTGGAAGGCGCGAGCCCCCAGGGATGGAAGGTAGAGGTGGGCGGCTTGGTGGACAAACCCTTCACCTTTGAAGCCAGCGAGCTTTTCGCCATGCCCCAGACGGAGGTCACCATGGTCCTCCAGTGCTCGGGGAACGGGCGTAGCCTCTTCCAACCCCGCCCCTCCGGCAACCCTTGGAAGCGGGGTGGCGTGGGCAACGTAACCTTCCGCGGGGTACGCCTCAAGGACCTTCTGGCAGCCAAAGGGGTCAAGCTGGGCGAGAAGGCCTTTTTCATCACCGCCCACGCCAGCCGTCAGGGGAATGCCCCTGAGTTTGTTCGGAGCGTCCCCATCCAAGCCCTGGAGCATGCCCTCTTGGCCCTTTTCATGAACGGGGAACCCCTGCCTGCAGTGCACGGCGGTCCTGTGCGCCTGGTCTTCCCTGGCTACTTCGGCGTGAACAACGTGAAGTGGGTGGAGAAGATCGAGTTCACCGAGGCCGAAAACACCACCGCCGAGCAGATGCCCCGCTACCGGGTTCCCGCCATTCCCAACACCCATCTGCCCTTCCTGCCCCAGGAACCGGGCAAGACCTACCCCTACAACTTCCAGAACTCCCGTCCTAACTGGCTGGTGTCCATCAACAGCCTTATCTTTGCTCCCCTGGAGGGCCAGACCGTACAGGGACCCTACGTGCGGGTGGAAGGAGTAGCCTTTAACGACGGTATCGTCCCCATCGTGAGCGTAGAGGTCTCCACCAACGGAGGCCGCACCTGGCATCAGGCCCAGCTGGCTACCCAGGGGAAGAGCTTCGGCTGGATCCGCTGGCGGACTACCCTTTACCTGCGCCCCGGAGAGCACGAGGTCATGGCCCGGGCCTGGGATGCCACTGGCCGCAGTCAACCCCTGGATGGCAACATCGCCTGGAACGAGCGGGGCTATGAGTATAACGGCGTGATGCGGGTGAAGTTCACCGTGGCTTAACCCTTCCTCGCCCCTGGCCAAAGGCCAGGGGCTATTTAAGTTGCAATCCATGTACCCATCGGGGGTAACATGCATAAATTAAGAAAAAGCCTTCTCCCTCTCGGCATCCTTACCCTAGGATTCGCCGGTTACCTAGCCCTGGGACAATACACCCTCCCGGAAGGACCGGGGAAGGACCTGGTCCTGGCCAAGTGCCAAACCTGCCACGACATCGGCTTCGTGGCCAGGGAAAGGCTCTCCCGCGAGCGGTGGAACGCCATCATCGACGAAATGGTCACCCGTGGCTTACAAATAACCCCCGAGGAACGCTCCGCCATCCTGGACTACTTGGCCACCTACCTGGGTACGGAACCCCCACCCACCCCGCCCCAGGTCCAACCTGCGCCCACCCCCAAGACCGGGGCCCAGGTTTACGCCAACTGCGCAGGGTGTCACGGGCCCCAAGGAGAAGGCAATCCTCCCACCTTCCCACCCCTCAAAGGGCATGTGGAGAAGCTCCTTAAGGCGGAAGGCGGCCGGACCTACCTGTTGCTGGTGATACTTTACGGCCTCCAAGGCCCCATAAGAGTTGAGGGAAAGGAGTACGCGGGCATCATGCCCGGATTCGCTTGGCTATCCGACGAAGAGATAGCCCTGGTCCTGAACCACCTGGCAGGGTGGGGAGCTCCTCAAGGTTTCAAGCCCTACAGCCCCGAGGAGGTCAAGGCTGCACGGGCCAAGACTTTAAGCCCAGAAGAGGTTCTGAAACACCGGCAAGGACTGAAGCTGCCATGACGGGTACGGTGATTTCCCTGCACCTGGGACTGGGCTCGGGGCTTCCCAAGCCCCGGGTGGAAGTCTTGGAACTCCTGGCGGGCTTCGGAGCCAAAGGGGACCGGCATGCGGGTAAGGATCCCGACCGGGCCGTCCTGGTGGCGGGGCTTCCCGCCTACGAGAAGGCCAGGAAAGCGGGCATCGACCTCCCCTTCGGGGCCTTGGGGGAAAACCTTCTCCTGGACCTAGACCCCCACGACCTGCCCCCGGGAACCCGGCTTCGGGTGGGGGAAGCCCTTTTGGAATTCGCCCAGGTGTGCACGGTCTGCTCCAGCCTCTCCCAGTTTGACCTGAGGCTTCCCAAGCTCCTCTACGGGGGCCGGGGTCTTTACGCCCGGGTGCTGGAAGGCGGCCTGGTGCGGGTGGGGGACCCCGTGCGCATCCTGGTCACCGCCGAATAGGTCTTGGCTTAAACCCCCACCCACTCGGGAACCCGGTAGGCCCAGTAGGCGGGTTTTTCCCCTTTGGGTTCGTTGAGGACTTCTATCCGCCCCTCGAGGCCCGCCTCCACCTCCCTGAGCTCCTTGAGGTAGTCCATGAAGCTTTCCGCATCGCTGAAGCCGGTATCCACCCGGTATCCTTGGGCCTCCTTGAGCACGGTGAAGCCGTCGCCCCCGTTGGCGATGAAGTTGTTCACCACCACCCGGTAGGTGGCCTCGAGGTCCAGGGGCACATAGCCCTTCTCCGTCTTCACCTCCACCCGCACCACCCGGTCCCCTGGAGCCCTGGAGAGGTCAAAGGCGTAGCGCAGGCCGGAAACCTGGAGGAAGCGGCCCGCCGCCTGTTCCCACTGGGAAACCCCATTCTCCAGAGCCGCCTTGATCTCCCTGCCCTTAAGGTCCATGACCACCAGGGTGTTGCCGAAGGGCAAGACCTCGTAGACCTTGCCCACGGTAATGGGTCCCTTGGGGATGGTGGTGCGGATCCCCCCGCCGTTTTGCAGGGCGATCCGCACCCCGGCATTCCGGGTCTTCCAGACCATACCGTCGGCGATGAGGTTGCCCAGGTTGCTCTCCCGCTTGCGCACGATGGCCCTTTCGCCGATGAGGTCCACCTTGGCCTGGGCGATCACCTGCCCCATCAGGGCCATGACCGGCTGGGCGTAGGCCAGAAGGGCCTCCTTGGCGAAGAAGTCCTCGGGGGAAACCTCGGGGGTCATGAGGATGGGCTCGCCCTTGTAGGCAAGGAGCTCCCCCTTGGCGTCAAAGGTGACCTCCAAGAGGCCCACCACCTTCCCCCACTCCCAGGCCTGCACCACCAACACGTCCTTGCCCTCCGGGTTCTTCACCACCGTGGGGTAGGGCCCCGCCGGGGCGAGCTCCTTGTGGGGGAAGCTCCCCAAAAGGGTGTGGGAGTGCCCGCCCACGATCACCTGCACGCCCACGAGCCTCCTGGCCAGCTTCAGGTCCTCCCCGTAGCCCAGGTGGGAGAGGACCACGATCTTGTTTACCCCCTTTTTCAGCAGCTCGTACACCGCCTTCTGGGCGGTCTCATAGGGATCCAGGAAGTCCACGGTGGGCCCCGGGTTGGCGATCTCCCGGGTGTCCGGGGTGGTGAGGCCGATCACCCCCACCTTTTCCCCGCCCACCGGCACCACGGCATAGGGGGTAAAGAGCCCCTTGAGCCTGGGCTCCCGCTCCACCCCCACGTTGGCGGACACCACCTTGAACCGGGCCCCCCTCAAAAACTCCGCCAAAGGACCGGGCCCCAGGTCGAACTCGTGGTTGCCCAGGGCCATGACCCGGTAAAGGGCCCGGTGCATGAAATACCGGTCCGCCAGGCCCCGGTACTGGTTGAAGTACAGGGTGCCCTGGAAAACATCCCCGGCATCCAGGAAGAGGAGGTTTTTTCGGCTAGCCCTAAGGCGGTCAAAGAAGGCGATCCGCTGGGCCACACCCCCCACCCTCACCCTCTTGCCGGAAAGGGTGAGCTCCATGGGCTCCAGGTGGGCATGGGTGTCATTGGTGTGCACCAGGGTGAGGGTAAACCCCCCCTGGGCCCGCCCCAAGCCCAGGCCCGCCAAACCCAAAGCTGCCCCTGCCTTCAATACCTCGCGCCGCTTGTACATACCCGACCTCCAGGCTTCAGTCTACCCAAGGCCCGGTCAGCCTAGGGTCAAGGACCTCGAGCCTGCGCGGGATTGCAAGATGAACCATATCCCCTTGACAATGTGCACATCTTTGCCGTACACTTTGCGCAATCTGCTGGGGGAAATGGGCAAACGCCTGGCCCCAGCGGGTCAAGGAGGTAAAAAATGGCGTACACCAAGGCGGAAATCCTCAAGGCGCTTAAGGCGGAGAAGGTTAGGTTCCTCAGGCTTCAGATCACCGATATCCTGGGCGTGGTGAAGAACGTGGAGGTCCCCGAGTCCCAGTTTGAAAAGGCGCTGGACGGGGAAATCATGTTCGACGGCTCCTCCATCGAGGGCTTCACCCGCATCGAGGAATCGGACATGCTCCTCAAGCCCGACTACAACACCTTCGTGATCCTGCCCGAGGCCCTGGAAGACCCCGGGCGGGGCCGGGTGGCCCGCCTCATCTGCGATGTCACCTACCCCGATGGCCGCCCCTTCGAGGGGGATCCCCGGTACGTGTTGAAGCGCCAGGTGGAGCGGCTTAAGAAGCTGGGCTTTGACAACATGTATGCGGGCCCCGAGCCGGAGTTCTTCCTCTTCCTCAGGACTCCCGAGGGCCTCCCCACCGTGGAAACCCACGACCGGGCGGGCTACTTCGACCTAGCCCCCATCGACAAGGGCGAGGAGGCCCGGCGGGACATGGTGAACGTCCTGGTGGCCATGGGCTTTGAGATCGAGGCCGCCCACCACGAGGTGGCTCCGGGCCAGCACGAGATCGACTTCAAGTACGCGGACGCCCTCACCACTGCCGACAACATCGCCACCTTTAAGTGGGTGGTGAAGAAGGTGGCCCTGAACCATGGCCTCCACGCCACCTTCCTGCCCAAGCCCATCCGGGGCATCAACGGCAGCGGCATGCACACCCACCTCTCCCTCTTTAAGAACGGGGAAAACGCCTTCTTTGACCCCCAGGCCGAGTACCAGCTTTCCAAGACCGCCCTGCACTTCATCGCCGGCCTTCTGGAGCACGCCGAGGGCATGGTGGCCATCACCAACCCCTTGGTGAACTCCTACAAGCGCCTCACCCCTGGGTACGAGGCCCCCACCAACATCGCCTGGTCGGCAGCGAACCGCTCGGCCATGATCCGCATCCCTGCCCGCCGGGGCGTGGGCACCCGGGCCGAGCTCAGGATGCCTGACCCCTCTTGTAACCCCTACCTGGCCTTAGCGGTCATGGCCGCCGCGGCCATCGACGGGATCGAGCGCAAGCTCCTGCCCCCGCCCCCCATCCAGCGCAACATCTACCAGATGAGCGTCCGGGAGAGGCGCAAGCACAAGATCCGCGAGCTTCCGGGAACGCTTCGGGAGGCCCTCGAGGCCCTGCGCAAGGATCCGGTGATCCGGGAAGCCCTGGGCGAACACGTCTATACCCACTTCGTCCAGGCCAAGCAGATGGAGTGGGACGACTACCGGGTCACGGTCCACCAGTGGGAGCTGGACCGGTACCTGGCCACGTACTGAGGGTGGGTATCTAGTCCCTCCTCCTCCAGGAGGAGGGACTGACCCATGGGTCGGGCACAAACTTACGAGGGGGCATTGACAAGAACCGGTACCCCCCCCTTAGAATGGGGCCGCAACGCGAACGCGTGCTCTTAAGGAGGTGCTTATGAGGAAAATCGGCTTGCTGGTAGCAGGTGTAGCCGCCTTGGGCATGGCCCTAGGCCAGGCCAACGTCATCAAGATCGCCACCCAGTCTCCCCTCTCCGGTCCTCAGGCAGCCTTGGGCGAGCAGATCAAGCTGGGGGCGGAGCTGGCCATCGAGGAGGCCAAGGCCAAGTTCAAGGCCCTGGGCTTTGACCTGGTCCTGGTGCCCTACGACGACCAGGCCAACCCCGACGTGGGCGTGGCCAACGCCAACCGCATCATCAACGACCCTGACATCCTGGGCGTGGTGGGCCACTTGAACTCCGGCGTGGCCATCCCCTCCAGCGAGGTCTACGCCCGGGTGAACCTGGTCATGGTCTCCCCTGCCAACACCAACCCTCGGGTCACCGACCGCAGGCTTCCCAACGTGAACCGCATCTGCGGGCGTGACGACGTCCAGGGGCCGGTGGGGGCGGAGTACGCCTTCAACAACCTGAAGGTGAAGAACGTCTTCATCATCCACGACAAGACCGCCTACGGCCAGGGCCTGGCGGAGGAGTTCAGGAAGCGCCTCGAGGCTCTGGGGGGCCGGGCAGTGGCCTTCGTGGGCACCGAGGAGACCTCCAACTTCGTGCCCATTATCAACCAGATCCGCGCGGCCCGGCCCGTGCCCGAGCTCATCTACTTCGGGGGCATCTACAGCCAGATCGGTCCCTTCGTGAAGCAGCTTCGCGAGCGGGGGGTCAAGACCCGGCTCATGGGCGGGGACGGGCTGGACTCCAGCGAGTTCGTGCGCCTGGCGGGTAAGGAGAACGCCGCCGGCACCTTCTACACCACGGTGGCCGGTCCGGTTTCCGCCTTCCCCAAGGCGAGGGCCGTGGCCCAGCGCTTCAAGCAGAAGTACGGCAAGGACATGGAGGGCTTCGGCATCTACGCCTACGACTCCGCCAACGTGATCCTGGCTGCCCTCGAGGCCGCCATCAAGGCCGCCGGCGGCAAGAAGCCCACCCGGGAGCAGGTGGCTCAAGCGGTGCGCCAGGTGAAGATGGAAGGCCTCACCGGCACCATCGAGTTTGACGACAAGGGCGACAACAAGAAGGCCAAGTACTTCGTCATGCAGGTGGCCTCCACCGGCAACTGGGCCGACAACAAGCTGATCCGCGTCATCGAGATGGCCGCTCCAGGGGCCAGGTAAACTGGGATTCCAACCCAAGGGGGTGGCCTAAAGGCCACCCCCTTGGCCCGGAGAAAGGAGGCACCTTGCTGGAGCAAATCCTAGCCCTATTGCCCCAGGTGATCTTCGACGGGCTCATCCTGGGTTTCGTCTACGCCATGGTGGCCCTGGGGTACACCATGGTCTATGGCGTCTTGGAGCTCATCAACTTCGCCCACTCCGAGATCTTCATGATCGGGGCGGTGGTGGGGGTGGAGGTCTTCCGCTACCTGGCTCCCCAGGTGGAAAGCGGTTTCCTGCTCCTCCTCCTCGCTCTAACCCTGGGCGGGGTGGTGGCGGGGATCACCGCCATCCTGGTGGAGCGCTTCGCCTACCGCCCCTTGCGGGCCCGGGGCACCACCAACCGCCTGGTGCCCCTCATCACCGCCATCGGGGTTTCCTTCATCCTCCAGGACCTGGTGCGCCTCATCGAAGGTCTTTGGCACAACGAGTTCTTCCTGCGCATGCGCACGGTGGAGGACCTCGAGGGCTCCGTGAGCCTCTTCGGGGGAGCCATCTTCGCCCAGACCAAGTCCTTCATCCTCATGGGGGTTTCCATCCTCATGCTGGTGGGCCTCACCTACCTGGTGAACCGCACCAAGCTAGGAGTGGCCATCCGCGCCGTGGCCCAGGATCTCCACACCGCAAGCCTCATGGGCATAGACCCGGACCGCATCATCTCCCGCACCTTCCTCATCGGGGGATCCTTGGGGGGTGTGGCCGGGGTGCTCTTCGCCCTGCAGTACACCACCATCACCCCCTACGTGGGGTTCCTGCCCGGCATCAAGGCCTTCACCGCGGCGGTGCTGGGGGGTATCGGCAACATCCCGGGGGCCATGCTGGGCGGGCTTGTGCTGGGGCAGCTGGAAAACTTCTTCGGCACCTACCTTCCCATCCTCACAAACGGCAACTTCGGCACCGAGTATAAGGACGTGGTGGCCTTCCTCATCCTGATCTTCATCCTCCTGGTCCGGCCCCAAGGCCTTCTGGGACAGGTGGTCAAGGAGAAAGTATGAACGCCCTCTCCTTCCTTCTCAGCCTGGCCTACCTAGGCCTCGCCTTCCTGGCTCCAAGCCCGGTAAGCCACCTCTTCGGCCTGGCGGCCTTAGGGGTTACCGCCTTCCTGCGGCTTTCCCCCACCTGGCGGACCCTGAACCTAGCCCTCCTCACCCTAGCCTTCACCGTGGGCCTCATGCGCTCGGGCAACACCCTGGGCCTCATCGGCCTGGTGGGGATCCTGGTGGCCCTCACCACCCTGCCCCGCATCCCCACGGGAATCCGCGTGCTCCTGGCCCTGGCCATCCTCCTCCTTTCCGTGCCCCTGGCGGGCTTCGCCAACACCTTTGTCTTCGAGCTCGGCATCCAGATCGGCATCTACGCCGCCATGGCCTTGGGGCTCAACGTGGTGGTGGGCATGGCGGGGCTTCTGGACCTGGGCTACGCCGCCTTCTTCGCCGTGGGGGCCTACACCTGGGCCATCTTCGGCAGCGAGCAGGCCAAGAACTTCATGCAGGGCAACTTCCCCCTCCCCGGGGAGTACATGTACCTCTTCATGGGGATCGCCATCGTCACCACCGCCCTAACCGGCCTGGTCATCGGCCTTCCCGCCCTTAGGCTTCGCGGGGACTACCTGGCCATCGTCACCCTGGGCCTGGGGGAGGTGGTGCGGATCCTGGCCAACAACCTGGACCACCCCATCAACTTCACCAACGGTCCCCAGGGGATCACCCCCGTGCAACGCCCCCCCATCGACTGGTTCCGGGAGTTGATGGGGACCTTGGGAGTAAAGCTGGACCAGACCACGGATTACCAGCTTTTCTTCTACTTCCTGGTCCTCCTCATGATCGGGCTGGTGGTGCTGGCGAACGTGAACCTGGCGAACTCCCGCTTTGGCCGGGCCTGGGTGGCCATCCGGGAGGACGAGGTGGCCGCCCGCTCCATGGGCATCCCCCTCCTGCCCACCAAGCTCCTGGCCTTCATGACCGGGGCCGCCTTCTCCGGGGTGATGGGGGTGATCTTTGCCGCCCAGCGCACCTTCGTTTCCCCCGAGTCCTTCACCCTCCTGGCCTCCATCACCATCCTGGGCATGGTGATCCTGGGAGGGATGGGATCCATCCCCGGGGCCATCCTGGGCGCCGCGGCCCTCACCATCCTCAACCTGGATGTGCTCAAGACCTTCAGCGAGTTCGTACGCACCAGCCTGCCCCAGATCCCTAGCCAGGTGGATCCTGCCAAGTACGAGCGTCTGGTCTTCGGCCTTATCCTGGTGCTGATGATGATCTTCCGCCCGGAAGGCCTCATCCCGGAGAAACGCCACAAGGCGGAGATGGAGGAAGCATGAAGGCCCTCGAGGTCACCCAGGCCACCAAGCGCTTCGGCGGTCTGGTGGCGGTGAACAACGTGAGCCTCAGCGTAAACCAGGGGGAGATCTTCTCCGTCATCGGCCCCAACGGTGCGGGCAAGACCACTTTCTTCAACCTCCTAACGGGCATCTACCCTCCCGATGAGGGAAGAATCCTCCTATTCGGGAAGGACGTGACCGGCCTACCCCCGGACCGGATCGCCAAGGAAGGGGTAGGGCGCACCTTCCAGAACATCCGCCTCTTTGGGGCCATGACCGTGCTGGAAAACCTCCTGGTGGGCATGCACATCCACATCCACGTTCCCTACTTCCACGCCCTCTTCCGCACCCCCCTGGCCCGGAGAGAGGAAAAGCGGGCCGAGGAGGAGGCCAAGAGGCTATTGGAGTACGTGGGCCTCCTCCACCGCAAGGACGAGCTGGCCAAGAACCTGCCCTATGGGGAGCAACGGAAGCTGGAGATCGCCCGGGCCCTGGCCCTAAAGCCCAGGCTCCTCCTCCTGGACGAGCCCGCGGCGGGCATGAACCCCCGGGAAACCGAGGAGCTACAGGCCTTCATCCAGCGCCTCAGGGAGGAGCTGGGGATCACCATCGTCCTCATCGAGCACGACATGCGCCTGGTCATGCGCATCTCTGACCGCATCGCCGTGCTGGAGTACGGCTCCAAGATCGCCGAGGGCACCCCGGAGGAAGTGCGCACGAATCCTAGGGTTATCGAGGCCTACTTGGGCAGGGGAGCCGCGGGAGGTGCGGCATGAGCCTCCTGGAGCTTAGGAACGTCCACACCTATTACGGCCACATCCACGCCCTCAAGGGCATCTCCTTGAGGGTGGAGGAGGGGGAGATCGTAACCCTCATCGGCTCCAACGGGGCGGGCAAGAGCACCACCTTGCGCACCATCAGCGGCCTGATCAAGCCCCGACAGGGGGAGGTCCTCTTCCAAGGAAGACCCATCCACCGCCTCCCTGCCCACCAGATCGTGGCCCTGGGGGTAGGCCATGTACCCGAGGGGCGGAAGATCTTCCCCCGCCTCACCGTGGAGGAAAACCTGGAGATCGGGGCCTATCTGGAAAACGACCGCAAGGTGGTGCAGAAGCGCAAGGAGGAGGTCTTCGCCCTCTTCCCCCGGCTCTACGAGCGCCGGGCGCAGAAGGGGGGCACCCTTTCGGGCGGGGAGCAGCAGATGCTGGCCATCGGCCGGGCCCTGATGCAGAACCCCAGGATCCTCCTCATGGACGAACCCTCCATGGGTCTGGCCCCGGTGCTGGTGGACTTCATCTTTGAAACCATCCAGAAGCTGAACCGGGAGGGCAAGACCATCCTCTTGGTGGAGCAAAACGCCCGCTTAGCCCTGCAGATCGCCCACCGGGGCTACGTTTTGGCCACGGGGGAGATTACCCTGGAAGGCCCGGCCCGCGAGCTGGCCCAGAACCCCGAGGTGCAGAAGGCCTACCTGGGAGAGGGCTGAGAAGAGCCTCTGGGCATACCCCGGCTTGCACACGCCGGCTTGGGGGAATATACTCTCCCCGTAGCTTCAGGGCAAATAGCCCCTAGAGAGGAGGTTTTTGTATGAGAAAAGGTCTTTTGGTCCTCGCCTTGTTGGCGTTGGCCCCTGCTTCCGCCCAGCGCTTGGTGGTGGCTCAGGGCACCGACCCCATAACCTTGGACGCCCCTTTGGCCCAGGACTCCCCCTCAGCCACCGTGGTCACCCACATCAGCGAGACCCTGTTTGAGCTCACCCCTGAGGGCCGGATTGTACCCCTTCTAGCAGAAGGACACAGCTTCGCCGACGGAGGACGCACCTTGGTGATCCGCCTTAAGCGGGGCATCACCTTCCACGACGGCACCCCGTTCAACGCCGAGGCGGTGAAGTTCAACCTGGAGCGCTTCGTTTCCCGGGAGCTAGCCAGCCCCTTCGCCTTCCTGCTCTCCGAGCTGGAACGGGTAGAGGTGGTGGACACCTACACCGTCCGCCTCCGCCTTAAAAACCCCTTTGCCCCCATCCTGGCCCACCTAACCCATAGCTCCACTGCCATGCAAAGTCCCGCGGCCATCCAACGCCTAGGGGCCCAGTATCGGGACAACCCCGTGGGTACGGGTCCCTACCGCTTCCAGGCCTGGCAGAAGGGGCAGTTCGTGGACCTGGTACGTAACGAAAACTACTGGGGAGAAAAGCCTCCCATTCCTCAGGTACGCTTCATCCCCGTACCCGAGGGTACCACCCGGGTGGCCTTGGTGGAAACGGGCCAAGCCCATGTGGCGGTACGCATTCCGCCCCAGGACATCGCCCGCCTCCAGGCCAACCGGGCCATCGAGGTGGTGCGCACGCCAAGCCTACGCACCATCTACATCTACTTCAACACCCAGCGTCCCCCCTTCAACGACGCCCGGGTGCGCCAGGCTCTAAACTATGCGGTGAACAAGGAGGAGATCCTCCAGTTCGTCCTAGGCGGGATTGGCCGGATATCCGACGCCCCCATTGCCCCCGGCATCTTCGGTTATGCCCCTGTGGGCCGCTATGAGTACAACCCCCAGCGGGCCCAGGAGCTTCTGCGCCAAGCAGGGATCACCCTGCCCCTCAGGGTCACCCTCCATTGCCCCACGGGGCGCTACTTCCAGGACATCCAGGTGTGTGAGGCCATCCAAGGACAGCTCAGGCGGGTAGGAGTGGAAGCCTCCATCCAAACCCTGGAGTGGGGAGCCTACCTCCAGGAAACCCAGCGCCCCCTAAGGGAAAACCGCATCCAGATGGCCATGCTGGGCTGGGGTACGGTAACGGGGGATGCGGATTATGGGCTTTACCCCCTCTTCCACTCTAGTCAATGGGCCCCCGGTTTCAACCGCGCCTTCTACCGGAACCCAAGGGTGGACCAGCTCCTGGCCCAAGCCCGCATCTCCACCCTTCCCCAGGGAAGGCAACAGCTCTACCGGGAAGCCATGACCCAGATCTGGCAGGATGCTCCCTGGCTCTTCCTCCACTCCGAGCTCCAGGTCACGGCCATCCGGCAGGAGGTCCAGGGCTTCATCGTCCACCCCACGGAGCGTTACCTGGCGTACAAGGCCCGGTTCCGCTGAGGAAACCCCAAGACCCTACCCCGTGGGGCCCTCCCCACGGGGCCTTATTGAGGCGAAATGGTAACCTACGCCCTAAGGCGCCTTCTCATTGCTATCCCTACCCTCTTCGGAGTGGTTCTTCTGGTCTTCCTCATGGTGCGCCTGGCCCCAGGGGACCCAGCGGTGCTCTTGGCAGGGGAGTTCGCCACCCCTGAAACCCTGGAGGCAATCCGGGCCCGTTATGGCCTGGACCGCCCGCTTCCCGAACAGTTCCTCATTTACCTGGAAGCCCTCCTCCGAGGGGACCTTGGGGAATCCGCCCGAAGCCGCCGGCCCGTCCTTGAAGAGCTCCAAACCTACTTCCCCAACACGGTGGAGCTGGCTAGCGCCGCCATCCTGGTGGCCCTTCTCACCGGCATTCCCCTGGGCATCCTGGCTGCCCTCAGACCGGGAAGCGGGTTGGACCTCGGGGTCATGATCCTGGCCCTCATCGGGGTCTCCATGCCCGTCTTCTGGTTCGGCCTCCTGGCCATCCTCATCTTCTCCGTGGAGCTGGGCTGGTTTCCCGTGGCGGGGAAAGGCACCTTGGCCCACCTGGTCCTTCCCGCCATTACCCTGGGAGTGAACGCCACCGCCCTCCTGGCCCGCATGACCCGGGGAGCCCTCCTCGAGGTCCTCTCCCAGGACTACATCCGCACCGCCCGGGCCAAGGGCCTGGCCGAACGGGTGGTCATCTTTAAGCATGCGCTACGCAACGCCTTAATTCCCGTGGTCACCGTGGCCGGGCTAGAGTTCGGAAGCCTCTTGGCAGGAGCGGTGATCACGGAAACCATCTTCGCCTGGCCGGGCCTTGGACAGCTTTTGGTGGGCTCCATCCTTGCCCGGGACTACCCTGTGGTGCAGGGAGCCGTGCTTCTCGTGGCCACCACCTTCATCCTGGTAAACCTACTGGTGGACCTGCTTTACGCCTGGATCGACCCACGGGTGCGCTATGACTAGACCCTGGCGACGCTTTAAGAGGAGCCGTCTAGCCCAGGCTGGGCTTCTCCTCCTAAGCCTTTACCTCTTGGGAGCCCTCCTTGCCCCCTTCCTCGCCCCCTACTCTCCCTACACCCAGGATCTCCGTTCCACCTACGTGCCCCCTCTGGCAGGGATAAGCCTTAGAGGACCCAAGGGGGAGCTGGGGCTATACGTAAGCCCCGTTTACCGTCACCCCCTAGAAGGAATTCAGGTAAACTGGCAGGAAAAGTACCCCCTGCGCCTTCTGGTCAGGGGAGAAGAGTGGCGCTGGTTGGGTTTTTCCGGAAACCTCCACCTCTTTGGGGTGGAAGGCCCTGTCCGTTTCTACCTCCTCGGTACCGACGAGCAGGGACGGGACCTCTTCTCCCGCATCCTCTACGGGATACCCATCTCCCTTACCATCGGCCTGGTGGCCGTAGGGATCGGCCTGCTCCTGGGCGTGCCCCTAGGAGCCCTCTCCGCCTACCTGGGGGGGCGGGTAGACCTTCTGGTCCAACGGCTGGTAGACGTGATGCTGGCCTTCCCTGGAATTCTCCTGGCCATCGTCCTGGTGGCCATCCTGGGACCAGGGCTGGGCAACGCCATGATCGCAGTAGGTATCGCCGCGGTTCCTATCTACGCGCGCCTGATCCGGGGAGTGGTTCTCTCCCTCAAGGCCCTGGACTATGTGGAAGCGGCCAGGGCACTGGGAGCCAGCGACACACGCATCCTCCTCCGCCATATCCTCCCCAACGCCTTAGGCCCCATCCTGATCCAGTCCAGCCTACAAATGGCCATCGCCATCCTCTTCGCCGCCGGGCTGGGCTTTTTGGGCCTCGGTGCTAGGCCCCCTGAACCCGAGTGGGGACTGATGCTGGCCCGGGGAAGGGAGTACCTGGCTGTGGCCCCCCATGTGGCCACCTTTCCGGGGTTAGCCATCGTAGGGCTAGTCCTAGCCTTCAACCTGTTAGGGGACGCTCTCAGGGACGCCCTGGACCCGAGAAGCCGCTAAAGGCTAAAGGCGGCCTTAAGAAGGTGGCAAGCCCCAAAGGGGTATCATGGGACCATGGGGAAAGGCCTTCTCCTTCTCCTTCTCCTCTTTTTGCCCCTCCTTAGCGCCTGCGAGCTTTTGGAAGGCACGGGCTACCGGGTGGCCGAGGCCCAGCTCCTCTTCCCCGAGGCCACGGAGCGCTGGACCTACTTCTACGGGGAGCCCCGGGAGGTCCGGCTCGGCACCCAGGTCCTCCGCCTGGAAAAAGGAGGTGGGGAAAGCCTCTGGGCGGTGCCGGGAGGCCTTTGGGTGGGAGGGAGGCCAGTACTCAGGGAGGTGGGGCCCGCCCTCCGCCCCCTGGCTGAGGCGGTGCGGGGAATCCAGGGAAGCCTCCTCGAGGTCCGGGCCCAGGCCAACCTCCGCGCCACCTGGTTTTACGACGGGGTGGGCTGGGTCCGGCTTACGGGGAGCCTGAGGGAAGGGGAAAACCGGAGCCTGATCCAGCCCGCCCAGTACCAGACCCCGGACCTCTACGCCTTTACCGGGGCGGAGACCCAGGTTCTCCTCAGGGAGATCCTGGCCCGGCGGGGGGGAAGGCAGGTGGTGGTCTTCGAGCTTTCCGAACCCGTCTTAAGGCCCCTGGCCCTTGACCCCATTCCCGATGGTTACCGGGTGGGGGCCCTGCAGGTACAGTACGGGCTTAGAGTGGAGGTGGTGACCCCACCCCCGCCCGCCTACCGCATCCTGGAACGCGGGGCCAATGCCGCTTACCAGGAAACCGAGCCCAAGGCCTTTCTGGCCAACAACCCCACCCGTTTCGCCGAGGTCTGGAACCTGGTGGTGGCGAACCGCATCCCCCGCCCACCCGCTCCTAGCGTGGACTTCCGCACGAGGAGCGTGGCCGCCTTTTTCTGGGGCTTAAAGCCCACCGGGGGGTATGGCCTCGAGGTGATCGGGGTTACCTATGCGGGCGGAACCGCCCGGGTCATCCTGAACCTGCAAAGCCCACGGCCCGGGGCCATCGTCACCCAGGCCCTCACCAGCCCGTACCTGGTCCTGGAGCTGGAACGGGTGAGCCGCGTGGTCTTCGCCGACCCTTCAGGGCGGGTCCTGGCCGAAGCGCGGGAGTAGCCTAGCCCTTAAGGCGCCCACCAGGTACAAGGAACCCGTGGCCAAAACGGGAACGCCATCCCCTTGCGCCGCCTTAACGGCTTCCTCCAAGGCCTCCCAGGGATCCTCAAAAAAGGGTTCCCCAAGCTCCCTTCCCAAGGCCCCCTCCCCCGCCCGGGTGTAGCGGACGCTTCTGGCCTTGGGAAGGAGGTGGGCCAGAACCCCCTTCACGTCCTTCCGGGGAAAGGCCCCAAAGACCAGGTGGTAGGCGGAAAACTCCCGGCTAAGGGCCAGGGCTGCCGGGGGATTGTGGGCTCCATCCAGGTACACCTCCACCCCCTCCAAAAGGAAGCGCTCCAGCCGGCCTGGATGCCTCGCCTCCCGAAGCCCTTGGGCAATGGCCTCCTCGGGGAATCCGAGAAGCCTCAAGGCCGCTGCCGCCAGCCGGGCGTTTTCCTCCTGGAAGGCCCCCTTTAGGGCCGGTGGCGCAGGCAGGGCAAAAAGAGGGTCCAGGGGGTCCAGAAGGTAAAGGGGGCTTCCCCGGGTGCGGGCCATCTCCCGCACCACCTCCAGGCCTACCCCCCTGGCCCCGGTGACCACCGGCACCCCTTTGCGGAAGGCTCCTGCCTTTTCCCGGGCCACGGCCTCCAGGCTCCCCCCCAGGGCCTCCAGGTGGTCCTCTCCCACGTTGGTGAGCACGGTGAGGGCCACCCGGGGAAGGATGTTGGTGGCATCCTTCTCCCCCCCCACCCCCGCCTCCACCGCCGCCAAGGCCACGCCCCGCTTTTGGAAATGCTGAAAGGCCAAGGCGGTGGCCAAATCAAAAAACCCCGGGGGCTCGGGCCAGGCCTCCCCCCTGGCCCACGCCACGAACCCCACCACCTCCTCCTCGAGGATCAACCCTTGGTGGGTGCGGATCCTCTCCCGGAAGTCCAGGAGGTGGGGGCTGGTATAGGCTCCATAGGGAAGCCCCGCGGCGCGGAAGGCCGCCTCCAGGTAGGCCACCACGCTTCCCTTTCCGTTGGTGCCCAGGACGTGCACCGCCTGAAAAGCCTCCTCCGGGTGCCCGAGGCGTTCCAGGAGGATCCTAATCCGGCTTAGGCCCCGCTCTCCCTGGCGGCGCTGGGCGAAGAGCCACCCCGTGGCCTCCCGGTAGGTCATGGCCTAGCCCTCCGCGTACTGGAGCCGGTATAGGGTGGCATAGTAGCCCCCTTTCTGGAGAAGCTCCTCGTGGGTACCCTCCTCCACCAGGCGCCCTCTTCTGAAGACCAGGATGCGGTCCACCCGGCGGATGGTGGAAAGGCGGTGGGCGATGACGATGGAGGTCCTTCCCTCCATGGCCCTGTAGAGGGCCTCCTGCAGACGCCTTTCCGTTTCCGAATCCACGTTGGCCGTGGCCTCATCCAGGATGAGGAGGATATCCGGATTGGCCAGAAGGGCCCGGACCAAGGCCAGAAGCTGCTTCTCCCCTGTGGAAAGCCCTGCCCCCCTCTCCCCCACCCGGGTGTGGTAGCCCTGGGGCAGGCGCAAAATGGCCTCGTGCACCCCCAAAAACCGGGCCACCTCCACCACCTTCTCCTCGGGGATGGTCTCGTCAAAAAGGCGCAGGTTGTCCAGAATGGTGCCCGAGAAGAGGAAGGGATCCTGGAGCACGATCCCCACGTGCCGCCTTAGGTCCTCCTGGCGGTAGTTCCGCACATCCTCCCCATCGATGAGCACCCGGCCCCTTTGGGGGTCGTAGAAGCGGGCGATGAGGCTCACCACGCTGGTCTTGCCCGCCCCCGTGGCCCCCACCAGGGCCACCTTCTCTCCCCTGGCGATGCGGAAGGAAACCCCCTTGAGCACCCAGTCCTTGTCCGTGGGCTCCACGCCCTTGGGGGTATAGGCCAGCCAAACCTCCTGAAACTCCACCTCCCCCCGGAAGCGGGCGATGGGCTTGGGGTTTTCCGGGTCCTTGAGCTCCTCCACCGTGTCCAAAACCCCGAAGATGCGCTCGGCGCTGGCCATGGCTCCCTGGAAGAGGTTGAACTTATCCGAAAGGTCCTGCAGGGGCTGGAAAAGCTGGCGGGTGTAGTCCACAAAGGCCACCAGAAGCCCCAGGGTGGCCACCCCTCGCACCACCTCACCCCCGCCGTAGAAGAGGAGGCCCGCCACCGCCAGATCCCCCAGGAACCCCACCACGGGAAAGAAGAGGGCAAACCAGCGCACGATCTCCACCCAGGCCCTAAGGAGGTCCCGGCTCAGGCGGTCAAACTTCTCCTCCCGTTCCCTTTCCTTCACGAAAAGCTGGATGGTTTCCACCCCGGAAAGGTTTTCCTGCAGGGCGGCGTTCAAGCGGGCCAGGCGCAGGCGCATCTCCCGGTAAGCGGTGCGCATGCCGTTCCGCACCCAGGCGGTGACCCAGAGGAGCACGGGCACCACCAGGAGGACCACCAGGGTGAGCTTGGGGCTTAAGACCATCATGAAGGCCAAGAGGCCCAGGATGGTAAAGAAGTCGGCGATGACCCCCACGAGCCCCCCGGTGATGAACTGGTTGATGGCGTCCACGTCGGAGGTGATGCGGGTCATGAGGCGGCCCACGGGGTTTTTGTCGTAAAAGCCCGGGTGGAGGCGCATGAGCTTGCCGAAGAGGGCGCTCCTTAAGTCGAAGAGCACCCTTTGCCCCACCCACTGGATCAGGTAGGTCTGGCCGTAGGTGGCGGCGAAGTTAACCCCCCGCACCAGGAGGAAACCCAGGCTCACCCAAAGGAGAAGGGTAAAGCGCTCCGCCAGGGGCTTGGCCTCCTTGGGAACCAGGGCCCCGTCGATGGCCCACTTGAAGAAGAGGGGGGTGAGGGCGGCGGTGAGGGTGGTGAGGAGGAGGAAGAGAAGGGCCAAGGCCACCTGGGCCCGGTAGGGCCTCACGTACTGGAGGATGCGGGCGAAGAGGACCCGGTCAAAGGCCTTGGTGTAGGCGTCCTCCTGCTCCCTATGGGAGGCATCCTGGCTCATCCCTCCACCTCCCCTTCCACCTCCATGCGCTGGATGCGATCCAGCTCGGCATAGAGGCCCCCGGCCTCGAGGAGGCTTTCATGGGTGCCCTCCTCCACGATCCTTCCTTCGTCCAGAACGATGATCCAGTCCGCATGGCGCAGGGTGGCGGTGCGGTGGGAGATGAGGAAGGTGGTCTGGCGGCCCAGGACGCCTTTCAAGCCCTGAAGGATCCTGGCCTCGGTTTCCGTGTCCACGGCGCTTAGGGCATCGTCCAGGATGAGGATCTTGGGCCCCTTGGCCAAGGCCCGGGCCAGGGCCACCCGCTGCCGCTGGCCACCCGATAGCGTCACCCCCCGCTCCCCCAGCACGGTCTCGTACCCCTTGGGAAAAGCGAGGATCTCCTCGTGGATGCCGGCAAGCCTCGCCGCCCACTCCACCCGCTCCCGATCCAGGGTTTCCAGGCCGAAAGCGATATTTTCCAGAATGGTTTCGCTAAATAGGAAGGGCTCCTGGGGAACCACCCCCACCGCCTGGCGCAGGGTGGCCAGGGGGATCCTCCGCGCCTCATACCCCCCCACGTAAACCCGTCCCTCCGTGGGGTCCATAAGACGGGGTACGAGGGCGGCAAGGAGGCTTTTCCCCGAGCCCGTGCGCCCGGTGATCCCCAGGGTCATGCCCTCGGGGACGGTGAGGGTGAGGTCCTTAAGAAGCCAGCGCCCATCCCGCCAAAGGCCCACCCCCTCGAGGCGCACCTCCCCGGAAAGATCGGCCACGGAAAGGGGCAGGGGATCCTCGTCGCGAACGGCGGGCTCCCGGTCCAGAAGCTCCAAAAGCCTTTTCAAGCTGGTAAAACCCCGCTGGTACATGGCCATCACCCAGCCGAGGCCCAGAATGGGCCAGGTGAGCTGGGCCAAATAGGCGTTGAACTGCACCAGCTGGCCCACGCTCATCTCCCCCCGGACCACCATCCCCCCGCCCACCCAGAGGACGGTGAGGAAGGCAAACCCCATGAGAAAGCCCAGAAGGGCCTGCATGGGCCCCTCCACCTTGGCCAGGGCCAGGCTCTTACCCATGTAGATGCGGTTCAGCTCCTGGAAACGGGATAGCATGCGCCCTTCCAGGGCATACCCCTTCACCACCCGGATGCCGCTAAAGGCCTCCTGGGCCAGGGTGCTGATCCGGTCAAAGGCCTCCTGGGCCTCCCGGTAGCGGCGGTCCACGAGCCTCAGGAGGTAGAACATGAAGAGGCCGATGGCGGGCAGGATCAGGGTAAGGTAGAAGGCCAGGCGGGCGTTCACCGCATACATGGAGCCGAAGGCCAAGAGGACCAAAAAGGAGAGGCGGCTGCCCATCATGACCCCCGGGCCCACCATCTCCCGCACCGCAGAAAGGTCGGTGTTCAGGCGGTTCATCAAGTCCCCCACCCGCGTCCCCTGGTAGAAGCCCCGGTCCAGGCGGAGGAGGTGGTGGAAGAGGTCCCGCCTCAGGTCGTACTCCACCTGGCGGCTCGCCACCACGGAGAGGCGGCGCATGAGGTAGGAGAGGAGGCCAGAGGCCCCGGCCGCGAGGAGAAGGCCGAGGGCGTAGTGCCCGTAGGGCCCGCCGCGGCCGAGGGCGTCCACGGCCAGGCGGAGAAAGTAGGGCCCCAGGACGAAAAAACCGATGGAAAGGAGGCCTGCCCCCACCCCGAGGAGGTACGGCCCCCGGTAGGGGGCCAGGTAGGGCAGGAGGCGGCGGAGGGCTGACCGCTCGGTCATGCCTCCCAGTCTACCCTAGCCCCGCCCCGCAAACTAAGTGCCCCCACATAGCTTCCAGGAATCGGGGCCACCCCAGGCAGGGAGTGGCCGGCTCCTGCCAGCGGGGGCGCTCCCCAGGGCCTTTGCTTTCCCGATAGAGGGGGCGGAGGCGACTGGGGTGGGGCCGCAGCCCCCCAGGGCGCGGACCAGAAGGAAGGGCCTAGCGCAAAAGAAGCCGCACCTCCTTCCCCCGCTCCACCTCCCCCTGCCGGGCTTTTACCTGAAGGGAAAGCGCCGCAAGCGATCCGGTAAAGCGCTCTGCCCCCCTGAAAAGGGCCTCCTCCACCCGGAAGGTCCCCACAAAGACCCACGGGGGGCCTTCCCCTTCACGCCTAAGAGGAAGGGCCCCGGTGGGCAAGACGAGGTGGACCTCCTCCGCGGGGAACAGGGTCTCCACCCGCACCCGAACCCTCTCCCCCAGGGAGGCTCGAGGGGGGTCCAGCCGCACCGAGAGGAGTTCCTTTCCCGGGTTCAGGGGGAGGAGGACCCGGCTCTCCCCTCCTTTTGCCCTTAGGACCACCTCCAGCCTTTCCCGGGCCTCCCAGGGCACCTGGAAGAGGAGGACGAGGTCGTCTCCCTCCCGCCTTTCCCCCAGGACGGGCAGGGAGAGGGAAACTTCCCCAGGAGAACCCCCCTCCAGGCGCACCCGCACCTGGGCCACCTCCCCTGGGGCCACCTCGAGGGGCCACTCCACCCTCAGGGGCCGCGCCTCGGATAGAGGCACGGTGGGGATAGGGGTGAAAGCGAGGAGAACCTCCTTTCGGCCCAAAGGCTCCAGGGCCACTTCCTCTTCCCCTGCCCGGAAGCCCGGGAGCGCCTCGGGGAGGAGGCGGTAGGTCCCCGGGAAGAGGAAGGCCTCGCCGCCACAGGGCACGAAGGCCCCCACCTCCCCCACCAGGTGGGCTCCCCGCCCCCCGCCCTCGCACCGGAGGCGAAGGACGGAGGCGGGTCTTAGGGCGAGGACGGGAGGGGGGTCGCCCGGTTTCCAAGAGACCTCGGTGGGAAGGGCGAGAAGCCCCTCGGGGGGAAGGGCCTTGAGGCGGGCCCCAGCCCTCGGCGCGTAGAGGCGAAACCGCCCGTTTTCGTCCGTTTCCACAGGGGCGAGGCCCCCCTCTACCCTCGCCCCCCTCACGGGCTTCCCCAAGAGCTCCACCCGGCCTTCCAAGGGCACCTCCTCGTACCCCCCGAGGGCGAGGGTGACCTCCTCGGGCACGGGGAAGCGGAAGGCGTAGCTCCCAAAGAGCCCGAATCAGAGCCCCCTCCCGTCCCCTCTCCCCTCGAGCCTCAGGGCGTAGGGGGCTTCCCGCCACTCCAGGAAGCCCAAAAGCCCCGAGGAGGAGAGGTCCAGGCCCAGGGCCAGGGGGGCCTCGAGGTAGCCCACCCCCAGGCCGAAGGCAACGGCGGAGCCGAACTCCAGCCGACCCCTGAGGGAAAAGGGAGGGCGCGTGTACCCCGCCTGGAGGCCCAGGGTGGGTCCTCCCCCGTAGCCCACCCGGAGGGCGTAGGTGAAGCCCCCCTCCGATCCCGCGTACCCCAGGCGGAAGGTGGGGCCCGAAGGGGAGAACCCCCCTTCCCCTTCCCACCCCTTTGTGGCGAACCCCAGGTAGGCCCCGCCTTCCCACCGGGCGTAAAGGCGGGGGTCGCCGTAGCGCTCCAGCCGCAGGGAAACCCCCTCAGGTTTGGCCAAGGGGAGGGTGCCGGAGAAGGCCCAGGTGCCGTCGGCCAAGCCCACGCTCAAGGCCTCAAGGGAGAGGCGGAAGCGGTAGAGGGCCTCTCCCGAGTACCCCACTTCCAAGGCGGGCGGGTAGCCCAGGGTCCCCTCCCAGGGGCCTTCCCGAAGGCCAAGCCGGGCCTCCTCTATTCCCCGCCCTCCCGTTGCCCTAAACCCAAAGGAAAGGTTTCCTGCGCCCACCCCCACCCTGACGGAGGGATGGGGTCCCTCCAGGGCGAGGGCGAGGCGTACCTCCCGGGAGAGGCCTCCCTCCAGGGCGAGCCGGAGGGAGGGGGGTGCCCCGGAAGCGTACTCCCCCTCCAGAAGGCCCGAAAGGGTGTAGGGAAGGGGCCTCCCTCCCTCGGGGCGCACCCGGACCAGGTAGACCTCCTTCCTTCCCTCCCAGAAGAGGCCCAGGCGGAGGAGGCCGAAGCCCGATAGGGGAATCTCCGCTTGCCTCTCCTCCCCGGGGGGAAGGGAGAGGGCGAGGGGAGAGAAGGCCACCTCGCTCCCCTCGGCGGGGGCGAGCTGTACCCTTAGGGACAGGTTTCCCTCGTTCTTGAGGGCGAGGCGCAGGCTCCTTCCCGCCACCTCCCCGGGCACCTGGGCCCTAAGCCTGGCCAGGGCCTCCACGGTCACCTCTTTGCAGAAAGTCTTCTCCGAAGCGACCCGGAGGCACACCCGGTAGGTCCCAGGGGGGAAGCGAGGGGGCACCTCCACCGCCACCAGGACCACTCCCCCGTCCGAGGCTTGGGGGGCGAGGAGGAGGGGGAGGTCGGAGGCCCCCTCCAAAGGCCCCGGGGGGAGGCCCGGGAAGGGGAGGACCACCACCTCGCCGGGCCTCGCCCCCAGGGCCAGGGCGAGGAGGGGGAAGAGGGCGGAAGCAAGCCTCAAAAAAGCCTCTCTCCCCATCAGTCGCTCTCCAGGCTATAGGTCAGGGTGAGGACCCCCTGGGCGGGAAGGGAAGGGAAGGCGTCGGTTGGGGAAAGCTCCAGGAAGTAGTAGACCCAGAGGAGCGCCGTGGTGTTGCGGGCCACGCTGGCGAGGCCCCGCCCATCGGGCACGGCGGAGAGGAGGGTGGGGGTAGGGACGTGGTTCGTGGCACTCCCTGAGACCACCTGGACGAACACATAGAGGCGTCCTTGCCAGTCCCCGGGCACGGGGAGGCTTCCGGTCACGCCGCTTACCCGGAAGCACCGGGTGGTGCCCGCCCCGCAGAGGGCCCCCCCGCCCCCGCCTCTATTCGGAGTGGTGAGGGTGCAGGCCACCCGCCCCCCTGACCCGCCCACCACCTGCGTGGGCAGGAAGCGCATGGAGGAGACGCCCTCCAAAAGGAGGAGGTAGGAGGCGAGGTTCGCCACGTAGTAGCTCTGCCCCCCCACGGTGAGGGTCTGGAGGGGGCCGGAAGCGGAGAAGTCAAAGAGGAGGTCGGTGGCGTCGCAGGAGGCGGTCTGGGCCCAGGCCCGGGAGAACCCGAGGAGAAGGAGGAGGGCTAGGGCACGTCCCATGTTCCCTCCGCCGCGTACCGCCCGTAGGCGCCCTCCAGGATCAGGGCCACCCGGTAGCGCCCCCTAGGGAGGGGAGGGTCGGGCCTCAGGAAAAGCTCCCGGTATCCGCCCGGGAAGACGGGGACCGCCTCCAGGGGAAGCCTCGCCACCTCCCTGCCCTCCCCGTCAAAGACCCGGGCTTCCCCCGAGACCCTCTCTAGGACGTTCCCCGGGTTCTCCAGGAGGAGGGGAAGGCTCTCCCCCGCTCCCCCCACCTTCGCCCGGAAGGCCGGGCGCTCCGTGCCCCGGAGGGTCAGGTAGACGGCGAGGCCGAGTTCGGGGCGGACGGAAAGCCGCACCCCTCCCCTCTCCAGGGGCCTTGGGCTCGTGGAGAACACCACCAGGCAGGCGAGGGTGCCCTCTCCTTGGGGGGCCTTCACCCGGACCCGGACCTCGGCGCTCCCCCCGGGCGGGAGGACAAGGGCGGTGGGGGCCACCTCGAGGTGGGGGCAGAGGTTCCGCTTGGGGCTTTCCACCACGTTCCCCCTGGGATCCAAGGCGAAGGGAAGGAGGCGGACCTGGAGGGCCTCCTCCCGGAGGAGGCCGTTCTTGAGGACCACCCGCTCTTCGGCGCTTCCCCCAAAGGGAAGGGCGAACTCCAGCCTCGCCGGGGAGAGGGCGAGGTCGGCCTGGGCCAGGGCGAGGGGGAGGAGGGCCAAGAAGAGGGCGTTTAGGCCAAGGGCGAGGCGTTTCATGGTCCCATCTAAAGAAAGGGGAAGGGGCCTTCGCCCCCTCCCCGGCTCCCCTTCCTCAGGGCGAGGTGAGGAGGAGGTTGAGGGTGATGCTTTCGTTCAGGCCACCGAGAGGGATGTCGTCGTTGATGTTCATGGTGAAGAGATAGTAGAGCTTGTACACCGACTTGCCCTGGCCTCCCGTGGAGGCACCGAAGAGGGAGAGGCCCTGAGCGATTGGGGTGGGCGAGGGAGTTGACGAGGCCCCTTTCCCGGAGAGCTTCTCGGCGAAGACCTTCACCCGGTTGTTGCCCAGGCTGAGGGTGCCCCCGATGCTGTCCACCTTCACCGTCCACTGGGCCCGGTTGGTCTTGACGGTGACGGTGCCGTACTCCGCCCCGTTCGTCCCCGCAACGGACGTGGGGGCGAAGTCCTGGGTGGAGCCTGCCTCCAGGAAGTTGAGGTAGGCCGCCCTAGAGGCCTTGGTGTAGGCGGTATTGCCCACGGTGGTGGTCTCCGTGCCCTGGAGGGTGGCGTCGGTGAAGTCAAACAGGTAGTCCGTGGCGTCTAGGCTGAGCTGGAGGACGGAAGGGACCTTCACCGTGACCGTGTGGCTGTCCGTGTTGGTCTGGGCCAGGGCGAGGCCCGAGAAGAGGACCGATAGGATCCCAAGGCCGATAAGCTTCCTCATGTTCTGCACCTCCTTGTGCAGAGGGCCGGTCGCGCCACTCGCTCCCCCTCGGCCCCTGGCGCCCGTCTTGGGCTCGAGGGTTCACCGCTTCCCTCAAGATCCACCTTACCGGCGCGTGTGAAAACTGTGTGAAAGACCAGTTTGTGTGAAAGCTGCGTGAAAACCTAGAAGCCAGGTCATCAACCCCTCGCATCCCTTTTGACCCGAAGAGGCCCATTTTGGTCTTGAAGGCGGGGATAAGGAGCCCCCGGCAGGGGTGGGAGGACCGCCGCCTCATGCCAACCCTGCCCTCCACCGTTTTCCAGAAGCAAGGGCTTACCCTGGAGCTGGACCTTCCAGAAGAGCCTTGCCGGGTCCTGGCCCATCCCGCCGCGCTCCAGGCAATGGTGGTGACCCTCCTGGAAAACGCCCTTCAGCACACCGCCCGTGGGGGCAAGGTCACGGTCAGGGTGCACGGGAACCAACTTACCGTGGAGAATGCACCCAGCCATCCCAATCCCGGTACGGGTCTAGGCCTGCGATTGGTGCAAACCCTAGCCCGAGCTCAGGGGGGAAGCGTGCACCTGGAAGCAGGAGCTGGATTTCGCGCCAAGGTGCACCTTCCCCCCTATCCCGGGGCCTAGGCCCAAACCTCGCTGGGGTGGAGCACCCCTTGGGGCCTGGCCTTAAGGAGCTCCAAGGCCTCCTCCTCGGACATGGTGGGGTTCTGGTAGCGCAGGCCCAGGGCCTCTCCCATGAGGCCGAAGACCTGGGTGTTGTCCAAAAGCCCCAGGCTCAGACCTCGGAGGCCTTGACCGTAAAGGAGCAACATCACCGGGCTTGCCGTGTGCTGGCCCGAGCCAAAGCCGATGTTGGGCCGGTCGGGCCTCGAGGGGTTGCGCTGCACCATGGCCCAGGAAAGGGTGTTATCCGGCTGTATACCGTAGCGCACCGCGTCTGGGCGGTACACCTTCCTGGTTAGCGCCTCGATGACCATCTGCACCTCCGCCTCCTCGAGGGCCACCCCCTTCAGGGCCCGGTAGGCCTCCCTGACCTGGTCCGCCTCCGGCCGCTCTCCCAGCACCCGGCGCATCCACTCCAAGCTCGCCCGCTGTGCCGCAAGAAGGTCCAGGCCTATTGAGCTCTCCAGATAGCTCCGGCCAGCCCCGTAAAGGACACCAGGCCCAGTAGCGTGGTCGGAAACCACAAGGAGCAGGGTGTCGGGGTGCTGATCCACGAAGGTGGTAAGGAGCTCTAAGGTCTCGTCGGCGGCCAAAACGTCCCATAGGGTAGCCCCAGGGTCATTGATGTGGTTGGCGTGATCAATGCGCCCAGCCTCCACCTGCAGGACAAACCCCTGCCGGTAGGCAGCCAACCGGGGCAAGGCCGCCTGGACCATCTCCTTCAAGCTGGGCACCCCAACCCCTTGAAATCTACGGTCTATCTCGTAGGGTAGATGACTTTCAGAAAAAATACCGATGATCCGGGAAGCGTTGCTCCGGGCAAGTTCCTCAGCGGAGCGGACCACCCCGTACCCTTTCTGGGAAAAAGCCTCGTAGAGGTCCTTTCCATCCGGACGCGAGCGCGCCTGGAAAAAGCGGTTCCCTCCCCCCAGGTAGACCTCCGCGCCAAACTCCAAGTATTGCTCGGCGATTCTGGCCTCGGCGTTGCGGTCGGGATTGGACACTACAAAACTGGCAGGAGTGGCATGGGTCACAGTGGTGGTGGTCACCAGGCCCACAGCCTTCCCCACCTCTTTAGCGGCGGCGAAGATGGGCTTCAAGGGGGTCCCATCCGCATGGATAGCCAAACCTCCGTTTACCGTCTTAACCCCACAGGAGAAAGCGTTCCCTGCAGCACTGGACTCGGTGACATAACTGGTCAGACTGTGGGTGTTGATTTGCCCATTGGGATACCGAGCCAAAAGCTTCTCCAGGTGCAGGGTCCGGCCAAGGCGCCTCCGGGAGTAGGCCTGAGCAATGGCATAGTCCTCCCAGGAAAAACCATCGTAAACGAAAACAATAAGGTTGCGATACCGCCTGCCCAGGACAGGACGGTTCTGGGGCGCTCCTTGCGTAACCCCTCGTGGCAAAGCGGCCAAGGCCCCCGCGAGCACTGCTCCCTTCAGCAACTCCCTTCGCCTCATCCTCTCACCTCCGGTCCTAAGTTAGCCAAGAATTGTCAGTCCCAGGTCATGCTTTGGATTCCTAAGCTTCTATGCTCCAAAAACCTCGCAGAAACTGTCTACCGAAGCACCCATGCGGACCCAAGCCCGCATGAGGTGGTATCAACCGGGACTGGGTAGAAACAGGCTAGGACGAAGGCCAGAGCATCCAAGGGCACCAAGCCCCTACCCCGCCTCACGGCCGGCCTGATGGGGACGGTTCGCAGCACCCATCAAGGGGCTTAACGCAAGGGCACCTAGGCCCCCATCTCCTCCTTCAGGGCCTTCAGGGCCGCGGTCCAATCCTCCCCCAGGGTGAGGAGGCGGTAGGGTTTGGAAAGCCTTCGCGCCGCCCGCCTCAGGAGCCCGGGGATAGGGGGGCAAGCGTAAGAGACCACCAGGAGAAGGCCCCTCACCCGGCCCAAGCGGTGGAGGTAGTGGACCATGCCCACCAGTTCCCGGTCGGTGGGAAGGTCCATGGGGAGGAGCCTATTCCCCTCCTCCCTGAGCTTCTCCGGGGGCAGGTCGGGGAAGTAGGGGATGAGCCCCTCCCGGGACAAGGCCTCCTCCACCGCCCTCCGGAAGGACTCGTCCTCGAGGAGGTAGGGCTGGGCCACCACCCCCACGCTCCCCAGGGGGGTCTTGAGGGGAGGAAGGGGTTTTAAAAGCCCCCGCACCCGGTCCAGGGCCCGTTCCACCAGCATGGGGTTCTGGGTGAGGAGGTGGCCCACCTCCGCTGCCCGGCCCAGGACCCTTTCGGAAAGCTCGGCAGGCACCTTGAGCACCGGGGGAAGCCCCGGAAAGTAGCGGAGAAGGGTGGCCTCGAGGTCCAAAAGCCACGGGCACTGCCCCCCGCCCTTTTCCGACTCCACCCCCCCTTGGAGGTCGGGAAGGAGCAGGTAATCTACCCCTTGGGCCTTCAGGGCCTCCACCTGGGCCAAAAGCTCCTGCACCGGCAGGCAGTAGGGCTGGTGGCGGGCAGGCGGCACCTCTACCCGCACTGCCTCCACCCCCAAGGCCTTTAAATACGCTTCCCAAAAGCCCAGGTATCGCCGGGACAGGAAGCCCCTCAGGACACCCACGCGCATACGCCCTATCCTACGCCAAGGGCCTTTAAAAAAGCCAGAAGCACCTCCCGTCCCTCCCAAAGGCTTTGGGGAAGCACCCATTCCTCCGGGGTGTGGGCCCCACCCCCCCGGTACACCCCCAGGGCCAAGGCGGGGATACCCCGTTCGATGGCGGCGCTGGCATCGGTGGAACCCGGCTGGAACTGGGGCCTTTCCCCGATCTTGGCCAGCGCCACCTCCGCAGCCTGGAGGAGCCTGGGCGTGGCGGTGCTCCCCGCAGGCCTCCTTCCCAGGACCTCCAGGGAAACCTCCACCCCATGGAGTTGGGCCGCCTCCTCCAGAACCTCCTGGGCCTTGTGGTAGAGGGTGCGAAGCGCCTCCTCCTCCAAAGCGCGGATCTCCAGCAAGGCCGAGGCCTCCTTGGGAATGGCGTTGACCGCCTCGCCCCCCCGAAGGCCGCTGGCGTTCAGGCTGGCCTCACCCCCCACCTCCTTAAACAGGGTGTGCAGCCGGGAAAGCCCCTCCGCCAGGGCAAACACGGGATTGGGGGTCCCCCTGTCCCCCCAGGCGTGGCCGCCCCGGCCCAGAAAGGTGACCCGGAAACGGACCGAGCCCAAAGCCCGGTCCACCACCCCCGGCAGGTACCCATCCACCGCCACCACCACCTCAGGAGCCAGGGTTTCCACCAGGGCCCGGGCCCCCTTGAGGTTCCCCAGACCCTCCTCCCCCACGGTGAAGCCCCGCACCACCCCGGGCATCTCGGGAAGGGAGAGGAGGACGGCCACCCCGCTGGAGTTGTCCCCCACCCCCGGGCCATAGAGCCTCTCCCCCACCCGCCTCAGGGGCTTTGGCGGCAACACCGTGTCCAGATGGGCGAGGAGGAGCACCGGCCCCTCCCCCGCCCACACGTTGCCCAGGCCATCCCTTCGGGCCCTGGGCAGGTGGGCGGCCACGAAGTCTCCCCGCAGCCCCTCTCCCGCCAGGGGGGAGAGCTCCAGAAGAAGCCGCACCGGGTCCACTACTCCTGGGGCTCGGGCCCGGCCAGCCCCTCCCGTATGGCGTAAAGGGCCGCCTGGGTGCGGTTGTTCAGGTGGAGTTTCTGGAAGATCTCGGAGAGGCGGTTGCGCACGGTCTTCTCGGAAAGCTGAAGCTCCGCGGCGATCTCCAGGTTGGTGTAGCCCTGGGCCACCAGCTTGAGGATTTGGATCTCCCTCTCGGAAAGCTCCGCATGGAGGGGAAGGCTGGACTCCTTCTTGGCCCGGAAGTCCTGGATGATCCGCCCGGCCAGCTCGGCATCCAGGAGTACCTCCCCGGCGTGCACCCGGCGGATGGCCCCGATGAGTTCGCTGGCGTCGGTATCCTTGAGGAGGTAGCCCCTGGCCCCTGCCTTCACCGCCTCAAAAACGTAGGCATCCTGGCGGTACATGGTAAGGATGATCACCTTGGCCTCGGGCCACTCCTTGAGGATGGCCTGGGTGGCCTGTACCCCATCCAGGCTCGGCATCTGGATGTCCATGAGGATGACATCCGGCCTGGCCTCGAGGGCATGCCTTAACGCCTCCCAACCGTCCTTGGCCTCGCCCACCACCCGGAAATCCCCTTCCGCCTCCAAAAGGCTTTTCAGCCCCTGGCGGAAGAGGGCATGGTCGTCCGCTAACAGTACCCGAATCACCCCTTCATCTTAGCGCTGACGGGCTTGGTGTAGGGTGAAAGGGTGAAGGTTCTCGCCGTGGAGAAGCTGGTGCCGGGAGGTTACGGCCTCGCCCGCACCGAGGAAGGAGCCGTCCTCATCAAGGGGGCCCTGCCGGGGGAGGTGGTGCGGGGAAAACCCGTGCGCCGCAAGGGAACCCTTTTCCTGGAAGAGGTGGAGGTGCTCACCCCCCGCCCCGACCGCTACCCCCACCCCCTCCCCCCTTCCGCCGACCTGCCCCTGGCCTACGAAAGCCAGCTTCCCCTGAAGGAAGGCCTGGTGCAGGACGCCCTTATGCGCATCGCCAGGCTTTCCTTTTCCCTGGCCCCCATCCACCCCTCCCCCAGGCCCCTGGGCTACCGTACCGCCGCCCAGTACGCCCGCCATCCCCTGGGGGGCCTGGCCTACCGCCTCCCGGAAACCCAGGAGCTTTTCCGGCTGGAGGAGGACCCCCTCTTGGCCGAGCCCCTAGCCTGGGCCTTCTCCCTTCTCAAGACCTGGCCCCTACCCGTGGAGGAGGTGGCCTTAAGGGGAAGCCTCCTCGAGGGCCGGGTGCTCCTCGGCCTCATCGGGGGAAACCCGGAAAACCTCAAGCGCCCCGCCAAGGCCCTGGTGCGGGAGGGGTTCGCCGGGGTGGTCTGGGCCGAACCCTCCCCCAAGGGCCGCTTCCGGGGAAGGGTCCAGCCCCTTCACGGGGAAAGAACCCTGCTGGAGCGGTTCGGCCCCCTCACCGCCACCGTGAGCGTGGAAAGCTTCAGCCAGGTGAACCCCTTGGCCATGGGGGAACTCCTGGAGGAGGCCCTGAACCTGGTTTCCGGCGGGCAACGGGCCCTGGAGCTCTATGCGGGAAGCGGCCTTTTCTCCCTTCTCCTGGCCCCCCGTTTCCAGGAGGTGGTGGCGGTGGAGATCAGCAAGGAGGCCGTGCGCCGGGGAGAGGCGGATAGGAGGCGGCTTGGCATAGAAAACGTGCGCTTCCACCGGGGGGACGCCAAGGAGGCCAGGAACCTCGGCCGCTTTGACCTCGTGGTCCTGGACCCGCCCCGCAGCGGCCTTTCCCCGGAGGTAAGGGCCTACCTTTTGGAGTCCCGGCCCAAGGAGGTCCTCTACGTGGCCTGCGACCCCGCCACCTGGGCCAGGGACGTGGGAGAGCTGGTGAGGGGCGGCTACCAACTGGCCTTCGCCCGGCCCTACGACTTCTTCCCCTTCACCCACCACGTGGAGGTCCTCTCCCTCATGCGGCTAGGGTAGGGGGAGGCCCTGGAAGAAGGGGGCAAAACCCACGGCAACGCGCCCAGCCTCAGGGCTTTAGGAAGTGGGAAAGGGTCAAGGACCCCCTTTGGGCAGGCCCCCACCACCCTAGGGGCACCCGGGGTACCCACCCGGCCCGTATGCGGCTTGGGATCCTTAAGGCCCTTCAGATGGGCCCCCTCCTCCACCGTGGTGCCCTAGCGGCGGGCAACGGGAATAGGGGGTCTCCCCGGAGGCCCCGGTGGACCACAGGGCAGCCCCTAAGGGGCTAGCCTGGGCCAAGGCCAAAGGCCCGAGGACCCCCCGGGCCAAGAACCCGCGCATGGGCTTATCCTATGGGCAAAGGAGCCTATATGGTGCTGATCCTAAACGGACCCAACCTGAACCTTCTGGGCCAGCGGGAACCCGAGGTGTACGGGCGCACCACCCTCGAGGAGCTGGAAGCCCTCTGCGAGGCCTGGGGTGCGGAGCTGGGCCTGGGGGTGGCCTTCCGCCAGAGCAACTACGAGGGCCAGCTGATCGAATGGGTACAGCAAGCCCACCGCGAAGGGTTTTTGGCCATCGTGCTTAACCCCGGGGCCCTCACCCACTACTCCTACGCCCTTCTGGACGCCATACGGGCCCAGCCCCTCCCCGTGGTGGAGGTGCACCTCTCCAACCTCCACGCCCGCGAACCCTTCCGCCAGCACTCGGTCACCGCGGGAGCCTGCCGGGGCATGATCTCCGGATTTGGGGTGCTCTCCTACAAGCTGGCCCTGGTCTACCTGGCGGAGGTCCTCGAGGTGGGCCATCCTTAGAAAACCTCCTCGGTTCGGGTGCCCGGTTCTCAAGGCCGGCTCACCTGATATACTGAAAAAGGGCTTTGGCCTGAGAGGAAGAGTATGCCTGAAACGGTCTTCCCTGTAGAAATCACAGAAGAACTTAAACAAAGCTTCATCAACTACGCCATGTCCGTCATCGTGGACCGGGCCCTGCCCGACGTGCGGGACGGGCTCAAACCGGTCCAGAGGCGGATCCTCTTCGGCGCCTACCAGGAGGGGGTGCTCCCGGGCCGGAAGCACGTGAAAAGCGCCAAGATCGTGGGCGAGGTTATGGGCAAGTACCACCCCCACGGGGACGCCGCCATCTACGACGCCCTGGCCCGTCTGGCCCAGCCCTGGAACCTGCGCTATCCCCTGGTGGATGGCCAAGGGAACTTCGGCTCCTTGGACGGGGACCCCCCGGCGGCCCAGCGTTACACCGAGGCCAGGCTCTCCCCCCTGGGGGCGGAGATGCTTCTGGACATCGACAAGGAGACCGTGGACTTCCGCCCCAACTACGATGGCTCCCTTAAGGAGCCCGAGGTCCTCCCCTCCGCCATCCCCAACCTCTTGGTGAACGGGGCGAGCGGCATCGCCGTGGGCATGGCCACCAGCCTTCCTCCCCACAACCTCTCCGAGGTGGTGGACGCCCTGGTGGCCATGATCGACAACCCCGGGATCACCCTCGAGGAGGTCATGCGCTACCTCCCCGGCCCCGACTTCCCCACCGGGGGGAAGCTCTCCCGGAAAGGCATCCAGGAGGCCTACGCCACGGGACGGGGAAGCCTCAAGGTACGCGCCAAGGTACGCATCGAGGAGAAGGGCCAAAGGCCCATGTTGGTGGTCACGGAAATCCCCTACCAGGTCAACAAGGCGAGCCTCATCGCCCAGATCGCCGCCCTGGTCAAGGCTAAGAAGATCGAGGACATCGTGGCCCTGAGGGACGAGTCCGACCGCCAGGGCCTGCGCATCGCCATAGAGCTCAAGCGGGGAGCGAGCCCCCAGGTGGTCCTGAACCAGCTTTACAAGCACACCGCCTTGCAGACCTCCTTCACGGTGAACCTCCTGGCCATCGTGAACGGGGAGCCCAAGGTCCTCTCCCTCCTTTCCCTCATGCGTCACTACCTGGACCACCGCAAGGAGGTGGTGCGCCGGCGAAGCCTCTTTGACCTCAAGAAGGCCGAGGAGCGGGCCCATGTTCTGGAGGGCCTCCTCATCGCCCTGGACCACATCGACGAGGTCATCGCCTTGATCCGGGCCTCCCAGGATGCGGGGGAAGCCCGAACAGGGCTCATGGAGCGCTTTGGCCTCAGCGACATCCAGGCCCAGGCCATCCTGGACATGCGCTTGCAACGCCTGGTGGCCCTGGAACGGGAAAAGCTCTTAGAGGAGTACCGGGAGCTCATGGAGGAGATCGCTCGGCTTAAGGCCATCCTCGAGGAGGAGGAGCGGCTTTGGGCCGAGGTCAAGAAGGACCTCCTTAGGGTCAAGGAGAAGTACGGGGATGCCCGGCGCACGGTGATCACCGAGTTCGAGGAAAGCTTCAACCCCGAGGACCTCATAGAGGACGAACCCATGGTCATCACCCTCACCGCCCAGGGCTTCCTAAAGCGCCTTCCCCTGGAGAGCTACCGGGCCCAGGGGCGGGGGGGAAAGGGGCTGATCGCCGGCAAGACCAAGGAGGAGGACGAGGCCATCCAGGTCTTCGTGGCCCAGGCCCATGAGGACCTCCTCCTCTTCACCAACCGGGGCCGGGTCTACCGCCTGAAGGTCTACGAGCTACCGGAGATGGGCCGCCAGGCCCGGGGGGTGCACGTGAAGACCCTCCTTCCCCTGGCCGAGGAGGAGGAGGTGGCCGCCCTGCTTTCCGTAAGGGGCCTGGATGGGGAAGGCTACCTGGTCTTCGCCACGGAACGGGGCCTGGTGAAGCGCACCGCCTTAAGGGAGTACCAGAACCTGGGGGCGGCGGGGCTCATCGCCATCCGCCTCCTGGAAGGGGATCGCCTGATCGGGGTGGCCCTTTCCGACCCCGAGGACGAGGCCATCCTGGCCACGGAGGAGGGGCAGGCCATCCGCTTCGCCCTGGAGGAGGTGAGGGCCACGGGCCGGGACAGCCAGGGGGTGACGGGGATCCGCTTCAAGAAGCCGGGCGACCGGGTGGTCTCCCTCTTAACGGTGAAACCCGGAGAGATGGTGGACCTCCTGGCGGTGAGCACCCGGGGCTACGGCAAGCGCACCCCTCTCGCCGAGTACCCCCTGCAGGGCCGGGGGGGAATGGGGGTGATCACCTATAAGGTTTCCACCAAGGTGGGCCGCCTGGCCGCCCTCCTCAAGGTGCGGGGCACGGAGGACCTCCTGGTCCTTTCCAAGAAGGGCCTGGCCATCCGCACCCCCGTGGCCGATATCCGCCAGTACTCCCGGGACACCGCCGGGGTCAAGGTGATGAACCTCCCCGAGGACGACGAGGTGGTGAGCGCCTTCGCCGTGGAGGAGGAGCAGTGATGGAGGAGGTGGTCCTGATCACCGCCCCCAGCGAGGAGGTGGGCCGCACCCTGGCCCGCACCCTGGTGGAGGAGGGCCTGGCCGCCTGCGTGAACCTGGTGCCGGGCCTCACCTCCGTCTACCGCTGGCAGGGGGAGGTGGTGGAGGACCGGGAGGTCCTCCTCATCGTCAAAACCACCACCTTCGCCTTCCCCCGGCTTAGGGAGCGGGTTCTCTCCCTCCACCCCTACACCGTGCCCGAGATCATCGCCCTGCCCATCGCCGAGGGGCACGGGCCCTACCTGGACTGGCTTAAGGAGAACGTGCGGTGACCCAGGAAATGCTGGACTTTCTCCGCGCCCTTCATGGGGCCGGGGCCAGGTTTTTGGTCATCGGCGGGTATGCCCTGGCCTTTTTGGGACGACCCCGTTTCACCAAGGACCTGGACCTCTGGGTGGACGCTAAAGAGGCGGAAAAGGTCCTTGCTGCCATCCGGACCTTCTTCGGCGGCGACGATCTGGGCCTTACCCCTGCCGACCTCGCCAGCCCCGGAGTGGTCCAGCTAGGCTATGCCCCTAACCGCATCGACCTGGTGATAAGAAATCCCCCTAGTCCTCTCCCGTAGAATGGGGCCATGGACCTCGCCAAACACCAACGCCGCCCCCGGCTGCAACTCAAGCTGCAGCATCACCCGGATAACCTTCACGCCCTGTACCGGGAAAGCCAAGACCCCATAGAACGCTCCCGCTGGCACGCCCTCTGGCTCCTCGCCACCGGCCACCCCATCCCAAAAGTCGCCCAAACCCTGGGCTACTCCACCCGCTGGGTCCGGGACACCCTCCACCGCTACAACCAAGGCAAGCCCATGGCCGACCTCCGCCACCAAAACCCAGGCCAGCCCCCCTTGCTCCCCCCAGAACTCCGGGAGGCCTTCCGCCAGGCCCT